>JAISNN010000015.1 GCA_031276195.1 Clostridiales bacterium | reverse complement strand
TGATACTGCGGCGTTTTTGCTCTTGCGGCGCGTCTGAAACTCCCCACGCCCTTATACGGCATATCCGCCCCGAGTTTCGCTTTTAAATCTCTGTACTCCTTCGCCTCGTCGTTACGCCGCCGGTTCTGCTCCTGCCATTTCGTATACGCCTCGCGTTCTTTCGCCTCCCGGCTTCAACGCGCTTCCATTGCCTTATCATTCGTTCGTTATGCCGTTTGTATTTGTATTCGTTGCGCCTTGACGCATTCTCGCGTTCGATCGGCGTCAAACTCCCGGCTTCAATGCGCTTCCGTTGCCTTATCATTCGTTCGTTGTACCGTTTGTATTTGTATTCGTTGCGCCTTGACGTTTTTTCGCGTTCGATCGGCGTCAAACTCCCGGATTCGACGCTTCCGTTGCCTTATCATTCGTTCGTTATGCCGTTTATATTTGCGTTCGTTTGTATAACGGTTATAGCGCATAAGTCTTATGTGCGGGTTCTAAAAAAATTTTTTTCACAAATGCCAAATTATTTGCTTTTTGGAAGTTTTTCTATTATAATATTTAAGTAAAGTAAAAGGCGTTCAAAACGTTATGGTACTTTTAAGGCTTTTGCGCGTCATATATATAGCGGTTAAACTTTTAAATAAACGTACGTTTGATTTAAAACCGCTGTCACGCAACGCGAATCATTCAAGCGCATAACATCGACCCTTTATCACGCAGCGCGAATCATTCAAGTATACAATATCAATCCTTTATCACGCAGCGCGAATCATTCAAGTATACAATATCGATCCTTTATCACAAAGCGCGAATCATTCAAACGCATAACGTATATCGTTTATCACGCAATACAAATCAATTTTAATAACATAATATCTTTTATTTATCACACAATATAAATTGTTCAAATCTCGTAATATTGACATAGCGATTAGAAAACGCGGAACGTTTAAACCGTGCAATACTTAATTCAAAATCATTCAAAATACAAACGCCGATCGCATATCACGCAATGCAAATCATTCAGATATCAAACGCCGATCGTCTATCACGCAATACAAATCATTCAAAATACAAACGTCAGCCGTTCATCACGCGACGCAAATAATTTTAAATCACGTAATATAGAACGAATTAAAAGAGGTTATCTTTATGTCGTCAATTATGCTCAAAGAACTGCTCAGTCAACCCGAGGTTCTAACCGCTTGCATAGCGCAAAACCGCAGAACCGTCAAAGAAATCGCCGCGATTTTAAAAAGCGGAAAAATTTCGCAAATCGTTACGATGGCGCGCGGAACAAGTTACAACGCCACAATATGCTTTAAATACGCGATGGAACTCTCCACGGGTATCCCCGTCTTGACCTATACCCCCTCTCTCACCACCGTCTATAAGGGCGGACTGAACTACACTAACGGCATCCTTTTTGCGATTTCACAGAGCGGCGCGAGTACCGATACGCTCGAAGTCGTGAAAGACGCAAAGTCGAAAGGCTGCAAAATCGTCGGAATTACGAATAATAAAGACTCCCTCCTCGCAAAACAAAGCGACTTCCTCCTCTACCTCGCCGCCGGCGAAGAAAAAAGCGTCGCCGCAACGAAAACTTTCGCGGCGCAAGTGTGCGTCCTCGATATGATAGTGGGCGAAGTCTCCGGAAACGACTCGATCTTAAAGGATTTGGAGCATGCCGGCGAAAAACTCGCCGCCGTAAAAACCCTCTCCCCGAAAATCGACGACGCGGCAAAGTCCGCGAAAGATTATCCGCATTTTATAGTTTTGAGCCGCGGACTGACTATGGGACTCGCGGACGAAGCCGCCCTGAAACTCAAAGAATGCTGCTATAAATTCACGATCTCATACAGCGCGGTCGAATTCGTACACGGACCGCTCGCCTTGGTCGACGAAAATACAAGCGTGATTTTGATCGCGCCGAACGGCGAATGCAGAAACGATTTTATCAATATCGCGACGAGATTGAACCTTTTGGGCGCGAAAATTATCGCTTTTTCCGATATTAAAGACGTCCTGAATATCTCGGATACGAAAATTTTGATGCCGCCGACGACGCGCTGGGACGCGAATCTCGTGTACGCTATGGCGCTTCAAATGTTCGCCGAACATATGTCCGTCCGCTTGGGAATCAATCCCGACAGCCCGAGAAACTTAAAAAAAGTTACGATAACAAGATAGAAAATTAAAAAATTACATTGAAGATTAAGCAAAAATAGCATACAGTTAAAATGCGTTGCTTGTATGTCTTTTTTAGAATGCGTCGCTTTCGCTTCCTATCGTCATTGACATAAAAGGGCGGATATCAAAGGAAACGTTTCGCCCCACCCCTCTGTCCTCTCCTACGGATGGAAATTAAAGGATAATAAGTAAAATATCGTTAAAACGCGACGCTTTATAAGCCATATTCTTATTGACATAAAGCGTATTTTTTATACGTAAAGCGCATTTTATAAGCATTCTCCTTCGCTGGAGGGGTTCGGGGGTGGAGCAACCGATTTTAGAGAAGCCTTTAAAACATTTAGAATATTTGCATAAATTTTCATTTTTCCCTTTCACTCGCTTGACTTAAAGCCTTTTTTGTTGTATCATAATCGCGTCGCGAAAAAAGATTCGCGGGAGTAGTTCAACGGTAGAGCGTTGCCTTCCCAAGGCAAAAGTTGCGGGTTCGAATCCCGTCTCCCGCTCCATAATTTTTTTTTTCGGTTTTTCCGAAAACAATAAGTGAAAAATTTTGTAATGCGCCGCTTTATGCGTCCTATTTTTATTTACGGTCGCCACACACCTTTGATCCCCTCACCCGGAGGGGAATTTAAGGAATAGAATTTACGGTAACTACCGCTTTATCACACATTTTTAGAAATATAAAAACTTTTTATTTTTATTTGCTTATTTTTGTTCGTGTACCTCAGTTGGATAGAGGAACCGCCTCCTAAGCGGTCTGCCGTTGGTTCGACTCCAATCACGAACGCCAAAAAAGCCGCGTAACGAAACGTTATCCGGCTTTTTGTTTAGCGTCCGCCGCTAATAAACGATTTATACCGCACTAACCGCTAATCAATAATTATCACATTCACTGACTACCGACCGCCGATCGCTAATACTGCTACCGCCGACCGATCATACTACCACCGCCGACCGATCATACTACTAACCGCTAACCGATAATACTACCGACCGCCGATCGATAATACTACTAACCGCCGACCGATCATACTACTAACCGCTAACCGATCATACTCCGCCGACCGATCATACTACCGACCACCGATCGCTACCGCCGATCGCTAATACTACTAACCGCTAACCGCTTACTCTATCACGACGGCCTTATTGCAGTCTATCGCGTGTGGTGCGGATTGTTCTTTCGCGTAGCCCAGCAAGACCGCGAGTCCGCATTCATAGCCCTCTTGAAATTTTAATTTTCTTTTAAATTCTTCCCTCTTGCTCCCCGCAAAACAGAACGCCGCGAGTCCGCAATGGCAGTTTGCGATCCCCAAAGACGCCGCCGCCAAAGCGATATTTTGGGCGGCTATACCGAGGTCGATCATTTCCGCGCCATTCGGGAACGCCTCTTTGACGGACAGCATAATCAAGCAAGGCGCGCCGTAAAAGAGCCGTCCTCCGCGCGCCGCAATGCGGTTATAGACGGATTTGTCCTCAAATCCGGACAAAACGCGCATTCCTTCCGCTTCCATTTCCGCTATCAATTCCTTATTTTTGACGGTAATAATCTGCCAATTTTGGCGGTTCATTCCGCTCGGAGCGCGCAAACCCGCCGCGGCGATCGCCGCCAAATCGCAATCCGCTACCGACCTATCGGGATAGAAAGCGCGGCAGGAATATCTTTTCGCGATAGTTTCGAGTGTTTCGTTCGTTTTCGGCGCGCCGCATTTAAAAATGCCGCTTATTTTTGAATTTTCGCATTTTTGAGTTTCGTTTGTGTTTGAGGTATCGCATTTTTGAGTTTCGTTCGTGTTTGAGGTATCGCATTTTTGAATATCGTTCGTGTTTGAGGTATTGCATTTTTGAGTTTCGTTCGTTTTTAAAATATCGCGTTTTGTGGTATCTTTCATTTCGCGCCTCCCTGGATTTACTAAAAATCTTTTTGTGATCCGTATATATTATAAAGGTTTTTTTGAGATTTTGCAACGTATTTTAAAGAAATTAAAATGCCGCCCCAAGCCATACTACTCATACGGAGGGGATTTATTCATAAAGCCGCCCCACCCCTACACCCCTCCCGCGGAGGGGAATTTTGAAACAAAGTTTTTCGCGGTACTATACCGCGGTTTTTATGCAAAATAATCTTTTATTTTCAAAATTTTTAGATGTTTGCATTCTTTCATAACTTAGGGGAATTTTCGCAAACGCCGCCCCACCCCTACACCCCTCCCGCGGAGGAGAATTTTCGGCAATTAACGAAATACGTTAAAAAACCCTATTCAAAATTGAATAAGGTTTTTTAAAAATTTTTTATTTAATTAATTGCCGTGTTTTTTATTCGTCTTGCAAAGCGTCATAGCCTTCCTCGCCCGTTCTGATTCTCACGACGTTTTCGACGTCGTAGACAAAGATTTTTCCGTCGCCTATTCCGCCCGTATAGAGAGCGGCTTTCGCGGCTTCGATAACCTTTTTCGGCGGAATTTTGGAAACGACGATTTCGACTTTGATTTTCGGCAGCAGCGTGCTTTCCATCGCTACGCCTCTATAAAACTCTCTGCCGCCGCGTTGAATTCCGCAGCCCATAACGTTCGTAACCGTCATACCCGTGATGCCGAGTTTGTCCATAGCGATTTTGAGCGGTTCAAATTTGTTGTGCGCCGCCAAGATCACGACTTTTGTCATTTTTGCCTTTTTGGTGGAACTGTCGATGACCGTTACGCCTTCCGGCTTGGGTTCGAGAGATTCCGCGTATTTCTTTTCGGCTTCGTCGAGGCTGATTTCACTTGAAACCGCCGTTCCGACGTCGGGAACCATCATAAAGCCCGCGTAGCCGGTGGCAAGACCGTGTTCGGAGATATCGAGACCGATGAGTTCGTGTTCGGGCGAAACGCGGATTCCAATCGTCTTTTTCATAACGAAGAAGAGAAGACCGATAGTAACCGTAACCCACGCCGCGACGGCTATAACGCCGAGTAATTGAATTCCGAACGATTCAAGACCGAAGCCGTAGAAAAGTCCCGTGTCTCTCGAAAACAATCCGACGCAGAGCGTTCCGAACGCGCCGCAGATTCCGTGAACTCCGATCGCTCCGACGGGATCGTCGATTTTGAGTTTTTTGTCGACGAATTCGACGCCGTAGACGATAAGTATACCCGCCATCAAGCCGACCAGCGCGGCCGCCCAAGGATCGAGAACGTCCGCTCCCGCCGTAATTGCGACAAGACCGGCAAGCGCGCCGTTCAAGGTCATCGAAACGTCGGGCTTTTTATATTTTATCCATGTGAGGAAGAGAGTCGCCAGCGAACCCGTCGCCGCCGCCATATTCGTCGTTACGAAAGCGTTGCTCGCAAGGAACATCACGCCGTCCTCCGAGAGAGCGGTCGTCGACCCGCCGTTGAAACCGAACCAGCCGAACCAAAGAATAAATACGCCGAGCGCGCCCAAGGTTATGCTGTGACCGGGTATGGCGCGGGGTTTGCCGGGTTTGCCGTCTTTTGTCTTTTCATACTTTCCGATACGCGGACCTAAGAATTTCGCGCCGATGAGAGCCGAGATACCGCCGACCATATGAACGACCGTCGAACCCGCGAAGTCGTGGAAACCGACGCCGAGTGTGCTGAGCCAGCCGCCGCCCCAGATCCAGTGTCCCGAAACGGGATAGACGATAAGGCTGATAAAGAAACTGTAGATTAGGTACGCCGAGAATTTCGTCCTCTCCGCCATAGCCCCCGAAACGATCGTCGCGGCCGTCGCGCAGAAAACCGTTTGGAAAATTATGAACGCCAAAGGATGATAGCCGCCCTCCGCGCCGCCGATATAGTCGAGCGCGAAAAAGTCAAAGCCGCCGATAAAAGCGTTCGCCCCTCCGAACATAAAGCCGAAACCGACAATCCAAAACGCAACCGTTCCGATCGACAAGTCAATCATATTTTTCATTATGATGTTGCCGGCATTCTTGGCGCGCGTAAAGCCCGTCTCGACCATCGCGAAGCCCGCCTGCATAAAAAAGACGAGAGCCGCCGCGAATAACACCCATAGGGTGTCGATTGATGAAAAGATGTTTTCTTCCATTAAAATTTCCCTCCAAAATGTTTTTTAATTTAGTTATAAGGTTTTTGTGTATAAAAAAACGGCAAGTATCCCTAATGGAAGGATACACGCCGTTGTGTTTTATCCCGATTTTTTTAGTTTTTTTTGAATTGTTTTTTTGGGGTGTGTTTCGGTGTTTTTTGTCTTTTTGTTTTTTTGCGTCTTTTTGTCGCGCCGCTTTTGTTTTCCTTTGTTTTGTACGCGTATTATAATTTGCGTTTTTGTCTTTATCTTTTTTTGAATTGTTTTTTTGTGGCGTTTCGGTGTTTTTTGCGTTCGCGTCATTTTTTTTGGCGAATGCCGTTTTATCTTTTTGTTTTGCACGCATATTATAATTTGCGTTTTTGTCTTTATCTTTTTTCGTTTTTTTGTATGCCTTAATATATCGCTTCGCGGCGTTTTTTATGACGTTATACAAAAAAATAAGACGCAAAAATATCTCCTTTCGGAATATCTTTGCGCCTTTGCACGTATAGAATATCACATCAAAAAACTATTGTCAAACATTTTTAACTAAAAAAATAATTTTTTTTTGCTTTTTTTTTGCTTCTTTGTTTGAGATCCGATAAAAAAATGAGGGGGAAAACTTTTTGATAAAAAATTTCCCCCTCACCCTTTTACAAAAACTTTCGGTAAATTTAAAAAGCGTTTGCAAAAAATAAAAATTTCAGTAATTAAAAAAACATTTGCAAAAAAATAAAAATTTCAATAATTAAAAAAACATTTGCAAAAAATAAAAATTTCGGTAATTAAAAAAACGTTTGCAAAAAATAAAAATTTCGGTAATTAAAAAACATTTGCAAAAAATAAAAATTTCGGTAATTAAAAAACATTTGTAAAAAATAAAAATTTCAGTAATTAAAAAAACATTTGCAAAAAATAAAAATTTCAATAATTAAAAAAACGTTTGCAAAAAATAAAAATTTCAATAATTAAAAAAGCGTTTGCAAAAAATAAAAATTTCCGTTCCGACAAAAAGCGGCTATAACGAAAATTCCCCTCCGTGGGAGGGGTGTAGGGGTGGGGCGGCATTATGGAATTCTTAATATAAACCAAAAAGTAATTTTTTGTGTATCCAAATATTTACTTTTCAATCTTATAACTTTTCCAAATCGGCCGCCCCGCCCCTACCCCTCACACGGAGGGGAATCCCGGAAGTATCGCCGTGAAAATTATTCGCTCACGGCGAGCGTCGCGGTTGTCTTGACGTATTTTACTCCGTTATAATAAGTGATAGAGAGGTTGTAGTTTCCCGCGTCGAGATTGACCTTATACCCGTCGGTAAACGGATTTTCGATCTTTTCGCCGTTCGCATCGAACACCTCGATCGACGTTACGGCGTAGTAGCCCGCGGGCGCGGACGAATTTGTGATATGGTAGCCTCTCGCTTCCGTCCAGTCGAGTTTGCCGCCGCCGTTGATAATTCCGCCGCAGCCGTTCGTTCCGTCCATATTTGTAATAAACGAATACGAATAAAAATCGTAACTGCCGCTTACGTTTATCCTCGCGCCTTTCGCCGCTTTTAGCGCGGCGGGAGCGTTTACGGTGAGTTTGCCCGTATAATCATAGGTAACTAAAATCCCGTTGATCTCCGCGGAAACCGTCATATCATACGACCCGGCAGGCAGAATGACAAGTCCGTTTCCGTCAATCACGTCCGTGATTTCGTTTTGCGTTCCTTTTTCGTATACTTTGATATCGAGATAAATCTTTTTGTTGTTCACAACCGACGTATAATACTTTCCGGTTTTATAGTCGAATCTTGCCGTTACATTACTCGTCGTATCGGTTATATACAATCTGAACAAACCGCTCGGAAACATTTGTCCTTGCTTCACCGATATTGCGCTCGGAGCAATCGGATTTGAATAAGTTCTGACGTTTTGATAGAGCGTGAAAATTACATAGGCGTCGTTTGCGTTGTCGTTTTTCTTGCCGGCGTTGTATTCAAACTTCCTGCCGTTATACCACGCGCTGTATTCTACTTTCAGATCCTTAACCGATGCGTTTCCGTACGGCGCGTTTTGACCGTTAAGTTTTTCCGCCGGGAATTTCAGTCTTCCCGTGTCCGCGTCGTAGTAGAGATCCGTTACGTCGGACGAACCCTTCGCCGCTCCGCTATGAATCGTCAATTTAATCTCGTCGGCTATGACGTTGCCCCGCTCGTCGAGTATCATATATTTTTTGTCTTTGCCGTTCCATACTATCGCCGTTCCCGCGTTTTGCGTGTCCGCGATAAAAGTATTGCCCTCTCCGTCCGATCTCAGGAGACTGCCCAAATACGTTATTCTGCTCCCGGCATAAAACGATCTGCCCTTAACTTCCGATTGCAGAAACTTTTCAGCCGCGTCTTCTACTATGACTTTCGGATAGCCGTATGATCTCGTCCTTTCGACCTTTTTTCCGCCCTCGGTTACGTAATAGGTATACTTGATTTCCGTAGGATCGCTCATGCCTTGACCGTAGACTTTTCCGTTGCCCTTTATTACGTCGCCGCTTATGTCGATATACTCTTTCGCGCCGCCGCCGTTCGTAGCCTTTACCGTTTCCTTGACAAGTGAACCCTTTTCCTCGTCGTAGTATATTACCGCCGCATCCAAGTCGCTTACGGGTCTGCCCGCGACGAGTTTTTTCGCCACGTCGGGGAATATCACCTCGTCGATATACAGAACTTGCGTGAATATTTGACCGTTTACGCTTACTTCGACGATATATTTTCCGGCGTCCGCCGCTATTCCGTCCGCGGTGATCGCGCGGCTTACCGCGCCTTTGTTATCGATCGCGGACGCGCTGAATTTATACAGAGTGAAATAGTCCGCCGTGAAAAGCGTAGACAACGTGGTTTTTTGATCTCCGACCGTCTTTGTCATCTTTATTTGTTTATTAAATATACTGCTGCCGGCGGTGATCTCGTCGCTCGCAAAAGCGTATTCGACCGTCTCTACGGGTTCGGCGACCGTTATATCATATTCTATCTTAATCAAGCCGTAAGGCAAGCCTCCGTCCGCAAAGGTGTCATACACCGCCGCCGATTGTATTTTGCTGTGAGGCGGCGTGATCAAAAACAACGTTACGCGCTGAGTTCCCGGGGTATAAGGATCGAAACCGCGCATTTCTATGACCTTTAAACCGCGCTGTTCGACAAAACTAACCGCCGTTTTGTTGTTATACGTAACCATCATATCGACCGTATTCCAGCCGTTTTGGAATGCCTGACCGTATTCGTATTCCGTCAAGAGTTTATTAGACTCGGGTACGCCCTCAAAGGTTACGGACAGAGGGAATATACATCTGTCTTTTATCCTTTTATACATATCTATGCCGGGAGACACCGTGCCGTATGAAAAACCGTCAAAGCCGAAGAACATTCTCTCGCCGCCGTTCCCGACCAAAAAGTCGCCCAGACCCGCCAGCATATCGATCTTATAAGGATAAAGAGCGAAAGCGACCGGTCCGAACTCGCTGTCCTTGATAAATTCTATCGCGTTCGTGATAAAACTTAGGTCAAGCCCGCCCGCGCTTTCTCCGCCGTCCGCGCTTGCCGCGGCGGCTGATGCAACGGCGTTTTTAGCCGCAGCCCCGGACGCGGAAGCCTTTCCGTATAAACCGATCCATTCAAGCAGATCGGAAACGTCGAATTTCATTGTCTGCTCCGTTGCCATTTTGGCGTTTCCTTGCAGCAAAACCGACGCGTAAATGCAGTCGTCTCCGCTGTTTTCGGGATCGAAAGTTATCTCGATAAACGGAGTTACCGAACCCGTACCGCCGATACTGTAAACGAACAGATTGAACTTGCCCATCTTGGCGATACTGTCCCCGATTTGATCCTTTCCGATTCCGTTTATGAGGGCGAACGGGTCTAAGTCGGCTCTGATTTCTATGGCGTATTCGTTATTTACCGCCGCGCCGTAAATCTTTTCGCCGTCTTCGGTGATTTCGACGATATTTTCCAGCCTCACCGTCCCCGTGATCTCGAAGTTTATTAAATTATGCTTGACGTACTCGTCCGCGTCCACGTATGCCGGCAAATTCTTTATGACCGCCCCGCCCGCCGTAACGTTCAATTTCGTCAGCGCGAAAGAAAATTTCTTTCCCTTTTCGATTTCGATATCGATTATTTCGCTTCCGTCGTTCGCGTCCACGCCGATATTCAAGTCTTCTAAGAATTTCACGGACGCGCCGAGGTTTTCAAGCGCGCCGTCCGCCGCGAATTTCGCATCGATCTTGATTTCCGTTTCGGGGAGGTTGTTCACGGCGTTCATAAGTCCGCCGAAAGTCAAATTCACGCCCGCCGCCGACATAATTTCGTCGAAAGTCCCCGATATTCCGTCCATTCCCGATAAGGTTTCCGCGCCGATTTTTATCAGGCTTTTGAGGTTTTCCGTATCGACCTCGAAGCCCGCCGCGCTTTTATCCTCTTTTATATATGAATTTTTAAAGATAGATTTCGCGCCGTCCAGCAAAAAATTCCTCACGACAAGGCTTATAAATTCGGTGTATTCGCCGAGAGGAAGCGAACCTATCAAACTCTCCGCCGTCCATTCGCCGAACTCTCCCAGGGGATTGCCGCCGTTTTTCTTCGCCAAATTTTTGAGCGAAAAGAATTTTATCGCGTGTTTTTCGCCGCCTACACCCGCGTAAAGATAGGGCGTTTCGGACAGAGAATCCTTATAATAGAGGCTGAAAACCTCCTTAAAAGTACCGTTTTCGTCCTTTTTCAACTCCAACAGCCAGACGTTGTCCGCCGTATTCGTGTCCGCGGCAAGGTCGAACGCCGCCTTTATCTCCAACTTGAATTTGGAAATTTCGCCGCCGTCGTCCGAAACCGCGAAAAACGCTTCGCCCTCCGCGCTGAACGTGTTTTCTTGCGCGGAGCCGAGAGCGGTTCTCGCGCCGCTAAGTATCATATCGATCACTTGCGAGGGCTTTATCGCCGCCGCCTTATCCGCCACGGATTGCCCCGCGTTATCGGGCGCTTCCGGAATGCGTTTATGGAAGCAAGACGAAAGCGTCAACGCCGCCGTCATAACCAAAACGACCAAAACCAAAAGCAAACCCAGCCTTTTTCCCGCCTTTACGGCATTTATTTTATTCATTATTTCACCTCCGGCTCACCCGCATATTTTTTTTGCATTATTATTACCGCATCCAAAGCAAAGCCCGTATCGGTATTTATTTTATTCATTATTTCACCTCCAACTCCGCGCGTATTGTTTTTGTCTTACCGCGCCCAAAGCAAAGCCCGTCAAAGCCAGCAATCCGCCGAATATATAAAAGGCATTTCTGACGGGGAATATAGAAAACACCGCCATTAAAAGATGATTGCTGTTCAGCCACGCCATACTCATATAGTCGTGTACGCCGCGGCTCCCGTTTGAGGATTGCACGGAAATAGTAATCGTATTTTCCGCGTAGTCGACGGCTACGTATATCGGAGAACCGACGAGTTCCTCGCTCGCAATCGCCGAATCGACCGATTTCAAAAGAGTTTCCAGCATTCCGCCGTCGTCGAAAAGCGTGGGCAAAATCCAGTCGAGAAGTTCGTTATAGTCGGTCGGAATCAAACCGCCCGCGTCGATAGAAAAGGTCATCGCGCCGCCCTGCAAGTCGAGAACCGACCAGCGGAGAGGTTGATTTTTGTTTTCCTCGCCTCTGCCCTCGCCCGTATAGCCGTTATAGCCGTACCACGGGTCTTGGCGTTCGTCGAAAAGAAGGTGCATAAGAACGGGAACGGTCAATCTGCCGCCGTTCGCAAAATTCACAAGCATTCCGTTGAAGGTGTCGTAGCCGTCCCACGTTATACTGTTGAACGAATTCGCTATAAGTTCTCTGACCTCTTTGTTTCCGTAGCCCTCTTCTCTGTATATGTCCGCCTTTTCGGGGGATAATCTGCCGTTTTGAACGTTCATTTCGACGAAGCCCGAGAGAAGTTCGGCATGCGCTATCGCTCTGTTTTCGTAGTCCTCTTTTATGTCCTCGTAGGTAATCGTGTCCTGCGTCGCGTTCGAGATGACGGGAGGAACGTATTTGTCTATAAGCGACCAAACGCCCGTCGAAAGCAGCGCGCCGACCGCGACTAAGATCATCGTGGAGGCGAATATGCCGTTGATATTTTTGGATTTTTTCGCCATTTGTCCCGTCAGCGCGACCGCCGCCGCGTACAAAAGCGCAAGCAAAAGCAAGAGTCCCATTCCCGCCAAAACGTAGGGGAAATACGAGTAGTTATATTCATAGACCGTCCAACTTTTTATCAGCGCGTATACCGCGATGACGGGAAAGCCCAAAAGCAAAACGCCTATTTTTATCAAATTAAATCCTTTCGCGCTCATAACACGCCCTCCTTAACCGTAATTTTATCCGTCTGTTTTTTCTCGGCGTAGGCAAAGAAGTATGCGAAGATCAACGCTACGGGAGCCATGCCGCCGTATTTTATCAGATTTGCGCGCACGGCAAGCCACGGATAGTATTTAGGCATAAATTCCGATTCGATTTCCAAGCGTTGAAACAGCGAAGCCAATTCGTTTTTCGCCATCGGGAAATTTCCCGCGGCGTCGAGAGTAACCTTGCCCACGCTATCCCCTATCAAAACCGATCCCACGACCGCGCCGTGTTTCGTCGCGAGATATTTCGCGTAAGCGTATTCTCTCAGCGTTTCGTCCGCGATAAAGAACATTTTCGGATAGGACGACGGAGCCTGATAGAACGAAAAATCGCTTATAAGTCCCAACAGAGTTTCCTCGTTCAGCGTCTTGCCTCCGATTTCGACGTTTAATGCCTCGATAGCGGCGATCAATCCGTCGTAGCCGAGATTCTTATAGTCGTCCAAAACGTCCGTCAGTTCTTTCGGAATTTCCAAACCCAAAAGCCCCGCCGCGCCCTTTATCAGCGCAACCAATTCGCCCATAGCCTCGTTTTCGGACAGTTCGGCAAAGAGTTTGTCGACCATCGTCTTAACCTCGTCCTTCGTGAGGTAATAATTGTCGGCGCGGAGTTTATAAAGGTCGTATTCCTTGCCGTCGATTTCGATTTTCGCGTCCTTATCGACCGCGGAATCGCCGTATGCGCGGAGATATTCCTCCGTTTTTTGATAGTCTTTCCAGACCGAACCGTCGAGATCGAGATCTGAGAGGGCTTTTTGCAATTCGGTTTCGACGTCTAAGCCCTCCGCTTTATACAGATCGGCGGTTTTGTGGTATGTCGTCAAGATATATTTCGCCTGATTGAAGCCGAATACGTATCCGTCGGAATACAAGCCGTTCATACTGTAAACGGCGTTTCCCGCGTTCACGCCGAACGTGTAATGCTCAAAACCGCCGAAGCCCTTTAAGAATATGTTTCCGTCCTTGCCCGCGGTCGGGGTTTTGTCGAGGTTGCCGTCCGAATAGCCGTCTTCTCCCGAGAGGTTATAAGCGGACATAAATCCGCCGAGCGCGCTTTCGTAACCGTTTGCGCGGCCGGCAAAATCCGAAACCTGTTTTTCGTAGCGCGCGAAGTCGTAGCCCGAACCCGCGTACTTTTCTTGCATTTTGTCGAATTCCGCTTTTACGCCGTTTTCGACGTACAAAACGGGCGTCAAAACCGCTGCGACCGCGACGGCGGCGGCGACGAGCGACCTCGTTACGAAGCCCGTTTTTCTCATCGCGAAACCGACGGCGATCTGAGCCGCGGCGACCGCGATAAAGCACATAAACAAGACGTTATATGCCGTATCGGCGGAGGCGGCGGTGATTCCGATAGTTTTCAAGACGGCGGCGTCGCTTTTCGCAAAATAGAGAAGCAGCGGAAATCCCGTCAAATATGTCAAGACTTTCAAAACGCGGAAAAGCGTCGCTTTCGCCTTAACAATGTCGATACTGTTCATTGTCTTCCTCCTGAAATTTTATTTTTTCCCATACTTTAAACTTTAATTTTTCTCTTTTCTAAAAAAACTTCCCTTTCAAAATTTCCTTTTTCGTGTTTTTTTTTACAAGATTTTCCCTTTCTAAGTTTCTTTTTTAACGCTTTTTTTTACAAAATCTTCCCTTTTTAAGTTTCTTTTTCCGGACTTTTTTCACAAGACTTTTTTCTTTTACGGAATCCCGCGTTTCGTTTCCCTTTAAAAGTCTTTTCTTATTTAGAATTTCACCGTTTGCTTTTTTATAGAAATTTTTCCTTCCCGAAATTTTCCCGTTTTTCCCTTTTACCTTTTTATATTTCGGGTTTTCGCTATGGCGTATGTGAACGCGCCCTAATTCTTTCCGTACTTTTTCTTTTGCGCGGGCATCTTTTGAATACGGCTTGCATTGTTAGTTCATTAGTTTTTTTCCGTAAGTTTATACGGCTTGCCTTATTCGTTCATTAGTTTTTCGCCGTAAATTCATACGGCTTGCCTTGTTAGTTCATTAGTTTTTCGCCGTAAGTTCATACGGCTTGCATTATTCGTTCATTAGTTTTTTCCGTAAATTCATACGGCTTGCCTTATTTTGTATCCTTTTGTCTTATTTTTTCTCTCCCGTTTTCGATTCACCTCCTATTTAGTATAAATAAAGTTTTATTATCTACAATGTTACCACAATAAAATGTAATTAATATTAAACCAAAATTGAGTCAGAGTTAAATTAGTATGACATTAATATTAAATTATGAAATGCAAGAATATATTCGCGGCAATAAAATTTTGCTCCGCGCAATATCCGTTTTGTCCATAAAAAACCGTTTGCGCGTATGGCGTAAAATACATAAAATATATCAATAATTATAGCCTTACGTTGCCCGTTTTTTAACTTTTCAAGAAAATGAAAAAAAGACCGCTTTAAGACGCGAAATTCAATCAATTTCGGACAAAAGCGATCGTTTTGAATTTTTATATAAAATTTTTTTCGCACGGGGAGGCTTCTTTGAAGCCCTAAAAAAACGCCCCCCCCCCCCGTGTAACATTTGCTATATAATTACCGTCAATTTTATAGATATTTTCCATTATATTTACCCTCGTTTCAGGCGCGTGATTAATACGCCATATGTTATATTATTACTTGCTTTTATTATATATCAATCACTCCCCTTTGTCAATACCTTTTTTAAAAAAAATTTCTACTTCCGTCTATTTTTTTAGCGGTAAAAATCTTTAAAAAACCTTTTTTAGAAAAAATCCGTAAAAATCCGACTTTAAAACTTTCCGTTTGACAACCTTAAAAATTTCTTAAAAAAATTCCGGCGCAAACTAAAAATAGCGGTTAGCGGTCGGCGGTCAGTGCTTAGCGGTCGGCGGCGGCGGTTATTAACGCTTAGCGGTCGGCAGTCGGCGGCGGCGGCGATTAGCGGTTAGCGGTCGGCAGTCGGCGGTCAGTGCTTAGCGGTCGGCGGCGGCGGTTATTAACGCTTAGCGGTTCTCTATCCTCACATTCCCCTCCGTGGGAGGGGATCAAAGGGGTGGGGCGTCCGCTTAAAAAAACAACGCGCAAAACGCTCTCAATCAAAAATAAGCGTTCCGAAAAACTCGGGCAAATGAAATTCGGGAAAAGGGCTTTCCACTTGAAAAGCCGCGCCGTAGTGAGGAAGCGGCGTTTCGTCGCCGCATTTATAAAAATTCGCTCTCACGCGCCGCCCTTTATATACGCGAAAATCCGCGCCGTAGATCTCCGAAATCATTTTAAAAGGAATATCAAAATAAAGTTCCCACACAAACGCCGACCTTTCAATTTCCCCGCCCGCCTTGCGTTCCCCGTTTTCAACCGGCTCTTTTCCGCTCGCCTTACATTCCCCGTTTTCAACCGGCTCTTTTCGCGGCGAAACGACCCTAACCGACAAATCCTTTTTATATTTATGGATCAATTCTTTTCTGTCCGTCTTGCCCTCTCCGAATCCCAAAATTCCGAAACCCTCCGCGTTGAATTCAAAATTTAGATATCTCGCGTCGCCGTCGAACGGTTTGAAAAACATCTCAACCGCGCTATCCTTATAAACGGGTTCGCCGTCTTTTCTATATTTTATTTCCCCGAACGGCTTCAAAAACATCTCCGCCGCGCCGTCTTTATGAACGGGTTCGCCGTCTTTTTCGTACTTTATTTCCGATTGCGCCGCGCCGCATTCGCGCACCTTAAATCCGACGCGCAATACCTCTTTTTCGTACGCCAAAAAGACATACACTTTCGGCATATATCCGTTTTTTGACCATTTATAGTCCGATATGACAATCCGGGGAATTTTTTTAAACTCCCCGGACATTTTCTTTATATATATTTCATTCATAATCCAAATTTTTAAAAGCGTTTTTTTTGCGAATTTTAATCAAAATACAAACTCAATTTTCTTTTATTACGCCGTCTTTAAAACGCGGCATACAAGCCGCAATACCGCTTTTCGTCATATTTTAAAACGCAATACACAAACGCGCTTTCCGTTTTTCGCGCGGTTTGCAAGATACAAAATAAAAATTTGATTTGATTTTACGCAAGTTTAAAATACAACTTTATATGCCCCGCGTCCGTGCTTGCGGAAATCGTTTTCGGCGTACTTCCCGTCTGATTTGCCGCGTTGCTTGAACCCGTCGAGTATGAAACGGCGATCGAATATTCGCCTAAAACCTCCGTGAATTCCGCGGTTATATTTCCGCTCACCGTGAAAAACTCCGTATCGCCGACCGCCAAACCCTCCGCTTTGATGTTCCCTTGCTTAGTTTTCGCCGAAAAATTCGCCGCCGAAACCGTTTCGCATTCTATATCGCCGCTCCGCGTTTGCAACTCTACGTTTTGCGCTTCGATATTCTTTAAACTTTGCCCGCCCGTATACGATTCCAAACCGATACTTTCCGCGTCGATATTTTCCAGATTCTGACCGCCGCCCGTCGTTCCTATTGAAATTTCATTTGCCGAAACGTCCTTCAACCCGATATTTCCGATTCTCGTCTGCGCCTTCAATTCTTTCGCGCGCGAACCGTCCGCCGCGCTCAAATTTTCGACGCTTATATTTCCGCTCTCCGAAAAGAGGTCGATATTATCCGCTTCGATATTTTTCAGGCTTTGCGCTCCGTCGACCGTTTCGACCCAAATTTCCTCCGCAAAAACGCCGTCGAGGAGGATATCTCCGCTATGCGTATCCGCTTTGAACAATTCCTCCGCCGTGAGATTTTCGACCGTTACGCCGCCAAGCGACGTTTCGATTTCTGCGTTTTCAACTTCGGCGTTTTTTATGTTCAAATCACCGTGTGAAAAGATCCCTAAGCGCGCCGCTTTCACATTTTCGATATTCAAATCTTCGCCCGACGCGTCGATTTTTGCGGACGCGTTAAATTCAGTATCTTTTATGCTCAAATTTTCGCCGCGCGCTCCGACCGAAACATAGCCGTCGAAAGCGATTCCGCTTATCTCCGCGCCGCCGAATACGCTCAGCGCGCTTTCGCCCGTCAAGCTTTTCGGCACGGATATGCTCACGGTAAATCTTTTTTCGTTTTCATAACTTTCCGCCGCGCCGGGATAGCCGCCGCAAGACGGGGGCAAACGCCGCTCGTCTACGGTCAGTTTGCCGTCCGAAAACGAAACGGTCAAACTGCCGCCGCCAAATTCGTAATAATCGACCGAAAAATCCCCGTCTACGCCCGTCAAAACGACCTTTCTCGAATAAGCGCGCACATCGACGGACGTTATTTCGCCGTCGAATTCCGTAAAACTTTTCTCGGTGAAATTCAAATCCCGCGGTTTTGAGGCGAGATAAACGATCGTAACGCCGAGGACGACGGGAGAAACAAAAATCAATATCACGGCGATTACGGCGATAACCTTAAAAACCTTTCCGGCAATAATTCCCGCTTTACTCATAATAATGATACACTCCTTTTTTATTAATTTTCGTTCGGCTTATTTCGTTTGTTTTTTTGTATTCCGCATTTATTAATTTTCCTTACGGCTTATTTCGCTTGTTTTTTATATTCCGCATTTATTAATTTTCCTTACGGCTTATTTCGTTTGTTTTTTTGTATTTAGTATTTTATTTATTCTTTTGCGGAATTTTAACTTTCCTTTTATTTTTTTGTATTCCGTTTAACGGCATTTTTCTTATTTATCCTTATATTCCCCTCCGTGGGAGGGGATCAAGGGGTGGGGCGAAACGTTGCCTCTAATACCGATTACATTATATCACAAAAACCGCCCCTTGTCAACCCCCGTTTTTTTAAAAAATTTCAAAAATGAATTGACCGTTTTACACTTTTTAAAAAAAATTCCAAAAAGCATATTGATAAAAGGCGTTTTTTGCGCTAATATAAAACACCGTTAAAATGCGCCGTTTCCGTTCCGTATCGTCATTGACGCAAGCAAATAGTCCGTTTCAAACCGACGCTTCGCCCCGCCCGCGGAGGAGAATTTTTCCGTTTATCCGCATTACAATTCAAAAAAAGATATTCAAAATGCCCCATTACAGTTTTTAAAAAAAGATATTCAAAATGCCTAAAAATTAAATCTTTATCACGATTCAAAAACCGCTTTACCTCAATTCAAAAATCTTTTCACCGCAATTGTGTTTCACCGCAACTCCGCTTAATCACAACCCCAAAACCAATTTTGCCATTCCGAAATAGAACAGCAATCCCACCGCGTCCACGATCGTAGACAGCAGCGGAGCCGCCATAAGCGCGGGATCGAGTTTCAATTTTTTCGCCAAAATCGGCAGCATACTGCCCGTCAATTTCGCCGCGACGATGACGAACAAAACGCTTATTCCGAGAATAAACGCGACCTTGACGCTTCCCTCGTCCGCGTTCGGATACTGAATCAAAACGCGGCAAAAATTGAAAACCCCCAAGAATAAACCGATCATCAGCGACACCCTCAGTTCTTTCCAGAGAACTTTATAATAGTCCTTGACCGTAATCTCGCCGAGCGCGAGTCCGCGGATTATGAGCGTCGCCGCCTGCGAGCCCGCGTTTCCGCCCGTTCCGATCAGCATCGGCATAAAGACGACCAAAATTCCGATCAGCGCGTCCTCGAAAGCGTTCAAAATCATTCCGATAAACATTCCCGCGACCATCAAAACCAACAGCCAAGCCAGACGGTTTTTTGAAAGTTCAAAGACGGACGACTTTAAATAGGTCTTTTCCGACGGACGCAGAGCCGCCATTTTTTCAAAGTCCTCCGTATTTTCTTCTTCGATTACGTCCACCACGTCGTCGACCGTAACGATTCCGACGAGGCGGTTTTCCTTGTCGATAATCGGCAGGGACAGCAAGCCGTATTTTTGGAAAATCGCGCTGATTTTTTCTCTGTCGTCGTGTGTGTAGGCGGAGATGAGGTTTCTGTCCATAAGCCGCCCGATGATGTCGCCGTTGTCGGCGAATAGCAATTTTCTGAGGGACACGACGCCCTCCAAGACTCTGTTTTCGTTGGTTACGTATACCGTATACACGGTTTCTTTGTTCAGTCCGACGCGGCGGATTTTGCTTATCGCGTCCTCGACGGTGTAGTTTTGATTGACGTTGATATACTCGATCGTCATAATGCTCCCCGCGCTGTCTTCGGGATATTGCAGGAAGTTATTGATCGTCTTTCTCGCTTCCGGGTCGGTTTTTTGGAGAACTTTCAAGACTTTTTCGACGACGTTCGCGGGCATTTCCTCCAAAAAGTCTACGGTATCGTCCATAAACAATTCGTCCAAAACTTCGCGGATCTCGCTTTCCGAAAAAGAGGTGATCAAATCCTCTTGAATTTCGCTGTCAAGGTGGGCGAAAACTTCGGCGGCGAGTTCCTTTTTCAGAATCCTATATATGAGCAGCCGCTCTTTTTTTGTGCGTTCCGCCATAAAAAAGGCTATGTCGTAGGGGAACATTTCGCTCAACTCTCCGCGCAGATTACGATAGTCTTTTTTTTCGAGAAGCGTATTCAAAAGCGTATGTTTTTCCTCCATTTTTCAGCCTCCTTTTTATGATTTTTTATGACGAATCTATTATCGCGTTGCCGTATTATATTGCGTTTCGTATTTCATATTTCGCATTTCGCATTTTGTATTTCGCATTCTGCGTTTCGTATTTCATATTTCGTATTTCATATTTCACATTTTGTATTTCGCGTTTCGTATTTCGCATTTTGTATTTCGCATTCGGCGTATCGCTTAAATTTAATTTCTTTCACGGCATTTTTCATACCGAATACTATACGAAAGTTGTTTTTTAGAGTATTCTACGCCGTAGAATACTATGCAAAATAAAAATAGAATACTATGCAAAACGCAATTTCACAACGAAAAATTCAATGCGGGTTTTGAATATTATATTCCCAAAATCGCCTTTGCCATTCCGAAATAGAACGTCAAAGAAAGCGCGTCGATCATCGTCGTAATCAGCGGAGCCGCCATAATCGCGGGATCGAGTTTTAACCTTTTCGCGATAAGCGGAAGCATACTCCCCACGACTTTCGCCATAATGATGACAAAAAAGACGCTTATAGACACGACTATCGCCGTCAAAAATACGGGCGCGCCGATATCGCGGTTTTCGATCACGGCGTATTGAATCATAAACCGCAAAAACATAAAAACCGCGAGTATAGATCCCAAAAACAGAGAAATTCTAAACTCCTTAAAGAGGATTTTGAACCTGTCCTTTGTGCCGAGTTCGCCGAGCGCGAGTCCGCGTATAATGAGCGTCGAGGCTTGCGATCCCGCGTTTCCGCCCGTGTCCGTCAGCATCGGCATAAACGAAACCAAAACGGGCAGCAGAGCGTCCTCGAACGCGCCGAGAAGTATACCCGAAAAAATACCCGAAAACATCAAAACCATCAGCCAAACGATGCGGTTTTTCGCGAGAGTAAAGACGGAGGATTTCAGATAGGGTTTTTCGGACGGGTGCAGAGCCGCCATTTTTTCAAAGTCCTCCGTGTCCGCGTCTTGAATGACATCTACCACGTCGTCGATCGTGATGATCCCCACGATACGCCTCTCCGCGTCGATGACGGGCAAGGACATAAGGTCATACTTTTTGAACATTTCCGAAACCTTTTCCTTGTCGTCGTTCGTGTTCGCGTATATGACGTTGTCGTCCATTATGTCCGCGATGATCTCTTCGTTTCCGGCAAGCAGCAAGTCCTTGACCGTTACGATCCCTTCCAAAACGCGCTTCCCGTCCGTTACGTATGCTGTGTATACGGTCTCCTTGTCGATTCCGATCCGGCGTATGCGCCATATCGACTCCTCGACGGAATAACTCTTGTTGAGAGTAACGTATTCGATCGTCATAAGGCTGCCCGCGCTGTTTTCGGGATATTGTAAAAATTGATTCAGAATTTTTCGGTTGTCGGGATCGGTGTTTGCCAAAACCTTTTCCACGACGTAGGCGGGCATTTCTTCGAGAAAATCGACCGTATCGTCCAAAAAAAGTTCGTTCAAAATGCTCGTCAATTCCTCGTCCGTAAAGGACTTGACCAAAACTTGGCGCGTGTCCGTGTCGAGATAGGCGAAAACCTCGGCGGCAAGTTCTTTCGGAAGGATTCTATATACCAAAAGACGGTGAGCGGCGGCGCATTTCATAACGTATTCCGCGATATCCGCGGGATTTATCGCCGCCAAAACCATTCTCAGCGTTTGAAATTTCTTTTCGGAAACCAGCGAATCGATGTTTTCAAAAACTTCCTTTTCTTCCATAAAATCCCTCCTTTAAAAATTTATTTCCGGAACGCGGATTCCGTCTTACAAACTCCGGAATACCGTCTCCGGCGCGGTGTATTTTTTCGGCGTTAAAAAATAGAATACTATGCAAAAGCCGTTTTTTAGAGTATTCTACGGCGTAGAATACTCTGCAAAATACAAACGAAAACCTTTTAATACGCGCTTTTTTTGCTCAAAAAACGGAATGTTGCCGCAAAAAAGCCGTTTTTTTAGGACATTCCGACCGTAGAATACTCTGCAAAATACAAACGAAAACCTTTTATGCGCGCTTTTTTTGCTCAAAAAACGGAATGTTGCCGCAAAAAAGCCGTTTTTTATAGTATTCTATGCCGTAGAATACTATAAAAAACATAAAACCAACCGCTTCCGCATATTACGCTTTATATTCTCTCTCAAAACCCGGGCATTTTGCTTCCGCTCAAAATATGGATGTGCAAGTGAAACACCGTCTGCCCGGCGGACGCGCCGCGGTTCACGACCAGACGGAATCCCTTCGATATCCCCAAACGCTCTTGAAGTCCGTTTAACTTCAAAAGGCATTCAGCAAGATCGGCGGCTCTTTTTTCGTCAAGACAGGTTATATCGGCGTAATGTTCTTTCGGAATCATAAGGATATGCACCTTCGCCTTTGGCGAGATGTCCCTTATGACAATCATTTTTTCGTCCTCATACAGCCTTTCGGACGGGATTTCCCCTTTTATAATTTTACAAAATATGCAATCGTCCACCGTTTTTATACCTCCGTATTAAATGGATTTTTTAAAAGCCGAAACTTTACTCAATAAGGAATTTATTTAATTTCTTCTATTTTCCTCATACCGCGTTTCTCTTATAATAATTAAACTTTTAACCCGTACACGATTATCCTTAAATTCCCCTCCGCGTTAGATATCCCGTATCGGCGCGCTTCTCTTAAATTCCCGCTCCGCAAGATATCCCGTATCGGCGCGCTTTCTCTTAAATTCCCCTCCGCAAGATATCCCGTATCGGTACGCTTCTCTTAAATCCTACTCCGCGTTCGTTAGATATCCCGTATCGGCGCGCTTCTCTTAAATCACGCTCCGCGTTAGATATCCCGTATCGGTGCGTTTCACTTAAATTCCCCTCGGCAAGATATCCCGTATCGGCGCGCTTTCTCTTAAATTCCCCTCCGCGTTAGATATCCCGGATCGGCGCGCTTTCTCTTAAATTCCCGCTCCGCAAGATATCCCGTATCGGCGCGTTTCTCTTAAATTTCCCTCCGCAAGATATCCCGTATCAGCGCGTTTCTCTTAAATTCCCCCTCCGCAAGATGTCCCGTAATAGTGCGCTTCTCTTAAATTCCCCTCAGCAAGATATCCCGTATCGGCGCGCTTTCTCTTAAATTCCCCTCCGTGGGAGGGGTGCAGGGGTGGGGCGACATTATTATACCACAGTTTTATCCTTAGCGTCTAATTTATCACGTGCTTTTAGTAAAAAATTTTATAATATTTTCCGCGTCCTTTTTCCCTATCCCGGGGCATTCCGAGAGCGCGTCTTCGGATGCTTTCTTTATTTTTTCGAGAGTTTTGAAATGTTTAAAGAGATTTCGCGCTTTCGCCGCGCCGATTCCGTCGATCTCCGTCAATCGCGACTCGAATTCGCGCGCGGCTTTTAACTTTCTAAAATACGTGATCGCGAATCTATGCGCCTCGTCGCGTAAGCGCATAAGCATATTCAGAGCCAAATTCGTTTTTTCGAGAGCGATCGGCGAATCGGAAAAAAGCGTATAAATTTCCTCCTCTCTTTTCGCCAGCGAGATCATCTCGATTCCCTCCGCGCCGCTATTTCTCAGCGCGCAATATGCGGACGAAAGTTGCCCCTTACCGCCGTCGATTACGATCAAGTCGGGTTTTTTCGCGAAACTCGCGTCCTTATTTTCGGAATTTTCTTTGAGGCGTTCGAGTCGGCGCGTCAGTGTTTCGTTCATAGATTTAAAGTCGTCCGCTCCCTCGACGGTTTTGATTTTGAAGCGGCGGTATTGAGAATTGTCCGCCGCGCCGTCCGTAAAAACGACCATACTCGAAACCTTATATTGTCCTCCGATATTTGAGATGTCGTAAGCCTCGATTCTATGCGGAACTTTTTTTAGTCCTATCAAATTTTTTAGCATTTCGACCGCGCCGTAGGTCATATCGTTTTTCCGTTCGGCTTTCAATTCGTTTACGCGCATATATTCCGCGGCGTTTTTGAGGGCGGCGGCGATCAATTCTTTTCGTACTCCCTGTTTCGGGCAGGTTATTTTCACGCGTCCGCGAGAGCGTTTTCCCGCGTTTGCGATATCGTAGTTTTCACCGCTTGCGTTTTCCGCGTTTATAATATCATTCTCATTTTCCGCGTTTGCGATATCATAGTTTTCGCCGTTTACAATTCCGGCATTTAAAACGTCTCTTACCTTTTCCGCGTTTATAATATCGTTTATATTTTCGGTATCCGCGATATCATAGTTTTCGCCGCTTATTTTTTCGGCATTTAAAACATCTCTTACCTTTTCCGCGTTTGCAATATCGTTTACGTTCTCTGTATTCGCGATATCATAGTTTTCACCGCTTACCTTCTCGGCATTTAAAACGTCTCTTACCTTCTCTTTATTTATAATATCGTTTACGCTTTCTTCATCCGTACTTCCGAATTTTTTACCGCTCACCGCTCCCGTATCCGCGATATCATAGTTTTCGCCGTTCTCACTTTCCGCGTTTGCAATATCGTTTAAGTTCTCTGTATCCGCGATATCATAGTTTTCACCGTTTGCGTTTTCGGCATTTAAAACGTCTATATTCGCCATTCCGAATTTTTCACCGACCGCATAATCCGCAATTCCGTAATATTCGTTATTCCCGGCGGATTTTTTTTCTCCGTTCATAATGCCGTTCAGCATCTCCTCCAAAGCCTCGCTCCCCTCCGGCAATTCCGAAACGATTATCTCCCTCGCGTTGATCGAACGAACCGAATAATACTGCCCGATAAAAGAACAAAGCGCGTCCGCCCGCGACAGCGACGCGTCGGACGAAATGAAATTTTCCTCGCCTACAATCTTCCCGGCCCGGACTACAATCATCGAAATCACGCTGAACATTCCGTTCCCCGTAATCCCGAAAACGTCCAGATTGAAATCCTTTTTCAACACCGCAATCTGTTTTCTGATCACTTTGTCCAAGAGTTTTAGTTTGTCGCGATAATAGATCGCGGTCTCGAATTCCTCGTTTTCGCCCGCGGCGTTCATCTTGTCCGAAAGGATTTTTTGAATACGCTTGTCGTTCCCCGAAAGAAAATTTATGACCTCGCCCAAAACCTTTTGATATTCCGCCTCAACCTCGAAACAGCAGGGCGCGAGACACCTTTTTATGTGATAATTCAAGCACGGACGGCGGTTCTTTTTCTTTTTGTCAAAGCGTATTTTACAATTTCTGAGCGGAAACGCGCCCTCGATGAGTTCGGTCATATCCTTCGCGCCGATCCCCGCCATATACGGACCGAAATATTTTGCGCCGTCGTTTTTGACGCTTCTGACAATCTCGATTTTCGGGAATTTTTCATTTAAATTGATTTTGATAAACGGGTACGCCTTGTCGTCTTTTAGAAGAATGTTATATTGCGGCTTGTATTTTTTGATGAGATTGCTCTCCAAAATCAAGGCTTCGACCTCGTTGCCCGTAACGATATACCGAAAGTCAAAAATCCGCCCGACCATCGCGGAAACCTTTTTGTCCTTGTTCGCGGAGGCGTGAAAATATTGCCTGACGCGGTTTTTCAGATACCGCGCCTTGCCGACATAGATGACTACGCCCTCCGCGTCCGACATAATATAAACTCCGGGGAGGGCGGGCAGATTTTTTAATTTTTCTTCCAAATTCATATAAAAAATCCCCGATTTTTTCAGCGTTTAAGGCAAGTTTTAAGACAATAAAAGTATATTTTTAGCCGTTTTTGGCGTTAAATATCCGCTTTTTTAGCCGTTTTTGGTATTAAATATCCGTGTTTTTTAGGCGTTTTAAGCCTTAAATATCCGCTTTTTTAGCCGTTTTTGGCGTTAAATATCCGCTTTTTTTAGCCGTTTTGTGCGTTAAACATCCTCATTTTTTAGCCGTTTTAAACGTTAAATATCCTCATTTTTTAGCCGTTTTAAGCGTTAAATACCCGTGTTTTTTAGCCGTTTTAAGCGTTAAATACCCGTGTTTTTTAGACGTTTTTGGCGTTAAATATCCGCGTTTTTAGCCGTTTTGTGCCTTAAATATCCGCGTTTTTAGCCGTTTTGTGCCTTAAATATCCTCATTTTTTAGCCGTTTTAAGCATTAAATATGCTTATTTTTTAGCCGTTTTTGGTATTAAATATCCGTGTTTTTTAGGTGCTTTTGGCGTTAAATACCCTCATTTTTTAGCCGTTTTGTGCCTTAAATATCCTCATTTTTTAGCCGTTTTTGGCGTTAAATATCCACGTTTTTAGCCGTTTTAAGCGTTAAATATCCTCATTTTTAGACGTTTTAGACGTTAAATATACGCTTTTTTAGGGTGTTTTAAGCGTTAAATATCCGCTTTTTTAGCCGTTTTTGGCGTTAAATACCCGTTTTTTTTAGGCGTTTTAAGCGTTAAATATCCGCTTTTTTAGAAGTTTTAAGCGTTAAATATCCTCATTTTTTAGAAGTTTTAGACATTAAATATCCGCTTTTTTTAGCCGTTTTAAGCGTTAAATATCCTCATTTTTTAGACGTTTTAAGCGTTAAATATCCGCTTTTTTAGCCGTTTTGTGCCTTAAATATCCTCATTTTTTAGCCGTTTTAAGCATTAAATATGCTTATTTTTTAGCCGTTTTTGGCATTAAATATCCTCTTTTTTAGACGTTTTTGGCGTTAAATATCCGCGTTTTTTAGACGTTTTAGACATTAAATATCCGCTTTTTTAGCCGTTTTTGGCGTTAAATATCCTCATTTTTTAGCCGTTTTAAGCGTTAAATAACCGCTTTTTTAGCCGTTTTAAGCGTTAAATATCCTCATTTTTTAGCCATTTTAGACATTAAATATCCGCGTTTTTAGCCGTTTTAAGCCTTAAATATGCTTATTTTTTAGCCGTTTTTGGTATTAAATATCCGTGTTTTTTAGGGTGTTTTAGAGATTAAATATTCATATTTTTTCAATGTTTTAAGCGTTCAAAATTAAAGAAATTATATACATTTTTTAGTGTTTCGGCGCGTTTTTATTTAAATTCCCCTCTCAAATAGTCGATCAAGCGCCGCGCCGTACATTCCCTCAATTCCAAAAAATTCACCGCCTCGCTGATATCTCCCAGCGTATGCGAATCGGAATTTATCAAAATTTTTTTGTCCGCCCCGTAAATCTCCCGAAACGCCGCGTCCGCATACGGCGAAAATTCGACCGCGCCGTAATCGCCGTCAAAACCTCCCAATATGGAAATCATACCGTTCGCCTCCCTGTCGACGTGCGCGGGGACGGCAATCCCGCCCGCCTTTTTCACGGCATCCCCGACGCGGTAAGAATATATCGCCGCCGACGCAAGCAAAAGCCGCTCCTCCTCCCCGACGGTGTTGTCGCCCTCGTCCATAACGAGTTGCTCTCCGAAAATCGCCTTGTCGTTTTTGATATCGACGAATTCCAGCGTACGGTAAAACTCTTCGAGCAGAGAAAAATTCGGAAAAAGACACAAAAAATGAATATCCTCGGCGGTCTGTAATTCAAAGGCGGGGACGACCTCGACGCCGTATTCTTTGGACAACTTCAAAAAAGTTTCGACGTTTTTTATGGCGTTGTGATCGGCGACGGCGATCATATGCAGACCGTTGACCGCCGCCATACCGAGAATGTTATTAGGGGTCATATCGTTGTCGGCGCAGGGCGACAACGCGCTGTGTATATGCAAATCATAATAGCATTTCATTTTGCCGCCCCCCTTTTTTTGAATTGGCGTATATTCTTTATTTACCGTACTTTTTTGCTTATCGCATTTTTTTGTTTATCGCATTTTTTTGTTTATCGTATTTTTTTGCTTATCGCATTTTTTTGCTTATCGTATTTTTTTATATCCCGATAGCGTTTCCTAACTTGACCGCCGCCGCATATTCCGAAAGCGGGGTTTTTATAATATTCAACCCCTCCGTCTTGCATCGCGCCGTCAAATTCTCGTCGGGCGAAACGTTCTCGCAGAGTACGACGACGGAAACTTCGGCGAGCAGAGCCACCGCCGCGACGTTGACGTTCGACATAACCGTAAACCACGCGCAGTCCGAAGGCGCGCGCCCCATCGCAAAACTCAAAAAATCTCCGCAATATCCCGTCTTGATTTTCCCGTTTTCCCCGAGATTTATCGTTTCCGCTTCCAAAAGCGCGGTCAATTCCAAAACATCCATATATTTACCTATGATTAAAATTTATTTATATATAGTTTGTTATCTAATTTATCCATATGTATTTCAATTTAATATATCAAATGTTTTTATAGCGTTCGTTATAAAAATATATTATTTTATATCCGTTTTATCCATAAACATTTTCATTTAATATATCGAATGTTTTTATAGCGTTCGTTATAAAAATACGTTTTTTATGTCGATTTTATCCATATGTATTTTAATTCGATATATTAAATATTTTTATAGCGTTTGTTGTAAAAATACGTTTTTTATGTCGGTTTTATCCATAAACATTTTCATTTAATATATCAAATATTTTTATAGCGTTCGTTATGAAAAAATATTATTTTATATCCGTTTTATCCATATGTATTTTAATTCGATATATCAAATATTTTTATAACACACGTTATTCGTTATTCAAATCGGGCAATAGAAATTTTATGCAAGACGACAGTTTTTTTTCCCTCAACACCACGTCCTCGCTGAACGCTTTGCAACTCGGCGCGCCGCAAATTCCGCAGTCGAGATGCCCGAGAATTTTATATACGTCCGAAATTTGGCGCAATTTTGTCATCGCCTGCGCCCTGTCGCCGTCGAGTTTAAAGGCGTCGCTGACCTCATAGTCCCGTTCCTGACAAAAAAATTCTATATTTTTTCCGCTTTCGCCGATATTGTTTTTCGACACGGGCGAATATTTTTTCAGGGCGTTGATTTTGGCTTTCGCGATATAAGGATTTTCGATATTCAAAACGCCGCCCACACAGCCTCCGCTGCACGCGTTCAATTCGATAAAGTCCACGCCGTGAATTTTATCGTCCTCGATTTCTTTCAAGATACTTACGACGTTTTCCATTCCGTCGACGGCAAAACAGATATTCCCGAAAATCCCGGCGGCTTCGCCTCCCGAAACCGCCCACGACAAACCCGTAATACCCGATCGGCTCAACTCGCGCGGCTCTTTTATTTTCGGCATTTCGTTGATGAGGCGGAAATATACATCGCTCATAGAAATTACGCCGTCCACCGCCGCCTCGTTCAATCCGAGAGAATTTTTGAGCGCGTAGACCTTCGCGGGGCAAGACGAAATAAAGAAAATTCCGATTTCGTCCGGTCTAAGCCCCGTATCCCGAACGGCTTTTTCGCGCGCAAGTTTCGCCGCGACGTCGCGCGGCGGCAAGAGTTTCAAAATATTATCTTTTAAATCGTGGAATTTTAGGAGAATCAGATCCACTACCGCCGGACAGGTCGTGCTGATTATGGGTTTTTTGAGGTCTTTGTTCCGCGCCATAACCGTCCTCGTCGCCTCGCTGACAAGTTCCGCGCCGATCGAAGTTTCAAAAATATCGTCGAAACCCATAGACAAAAGCCCTTCGAGAACTAAATTTATATCGTCCAAATTGTTAAACTGCCCGTAGAGCGTCGGGGGCGGCAGGGCGACTTTATATTTGAATTTTTCGATAATTTCTATGTCGTCATAGACGGCTTTTTTGGCGTGATACGGGCATACGCGTATGCACTCGCCGCACGCTATGCACCGCTCGTACAGTATGTGCGCCTTTCCTCCCCTAACCCTTATCGCTTCGGTCGGGCAGCGTTTCATACACGTTATACACCCTTTGCATTTATCCTCGTCGAGGGTAACGAATTTTCTTTCCGTCCGCATATTTTTTACTCCCTTCCCTTTTTTTTGCGGCATATTCATATGACATATAGTATATCATATTCCGCGGTATAGATCCGCCGTTTTTTACCGTTTTTTACTTCCCGTTTTTCATTTTTTCGTATGACATTATTTGCGTGTTTCGAACGCCGCTTTCCCTTTTTTATTCCCGTAGTTTATTATGACATATTATATATCATATTATATATCATATTCCGCGGTATAGATCCGCCGTTTTTACCGTTTTTTTATTAATAGATTTTTAACCCGATTCGGCGTATATATTTCGCCCTAACTCAACCGTCATATAAATCGTCGTTTCCGTTTCGGCAGCCTTATGTTCCCGTTTCGACGGATATATTTCACCCCAACTTAACCGTCATATAAATCGTCGTTCCCGTTCCGACGACCGACTCGACGCGCATTTCGTCCGTATTTTTTTTCATATTCGGAAGCCCCATTCCCGCCCCGAAACCCAAAGAACGGATTTCATCGGGCGCGGTAGAATAGCCCTCTTTCATCGCGAGATCGATATCGGCGATTCCGGGACCGTTGTCCGCCAAAACGATTTCCACGCGGTCGTGATAGATTTCGACGACCGCCGTTCCGCCGTCCGCGTGGATTACCATATTTATTTCGCCCTCGTACATCGCCACGGCGACGCGCCGCACGTCTTTTGAATTTATTCCGAGCAGTTTCAACTGCGTTTTGACCGCCTCGCTCGCCGACCCCGCCGACGCAAAATTGCCGCGGTCAACGTTGAATTCTAATCTGATACATTCTTCGCTCATACGATGCCTCCTATAAAAAAGCCTTTGAAATTTGAAATACGCCCGCGATAGTTTTTTTCGCTTGCGCGCAATGCCGTAAAAACACTTTTTGCAGCGCAATACGATATATTTTACGTTTACGCGCCGCAAAATTTGAAACACCGCGCCGCGCGATTTTAAAATATCCGCTTATAATACGATAAACTTTTCATTTACACGCGCCGCAAAATTTGAAATACGCCCGCGATAGTAGTTCTTTTCGCTTGCGCGCAATGCCGTAAAAACACTTTTCGCAGCGCAATACGATATATTTTACGTTTACGCGCCGCAAAATTTGAAACACCGCGCCGCGCGATTTTAAAATATCCGCTTATAATACGATATAACTTTTTCATTCACACGCAATGTTCGCCGCCGCAAAGCCCCGCCTTATACAGCAATCCGCAAGCGATATACATCCTATGCGGCGACCGCAAAACTACGATTCCTTTCACCTCCGCAAGTTCCAAAATCACCGAATCGGGCTGCTTATCGCGCACCAAAAGCACGCATCTGATATCCATCATTTCGGCGGTTCTAATGACCTGCGGATTGCAAAGCCCCGTTACCAAAACCGCCTGATCTTTTACGAACGCAAGAACGTCGCTCATCATATCGGAAGCGCACGCGGAAAAAACTTCGTCCGAAAGTTTATCCTTACAACAGAGAACCTCGGCTTTTAATAAGTCGGCAATTTCACTGATTTTCACCTTTTTTACTCCTTTGAAACTAAAAATTTATGTGTTTTATAATTTATTAGAATACTTCGCTTTTTAAAAATTCGTTTTTCGCAGTATTCTATTTTTCGTTTTTCATAGCGTTTTATTTTTGCATAGTATTCTATTTTTGCCCTATCCGCCGTAAAATGAGCCGCAAAACAGCGGACACCGTGTATTTTTTTGCTTTGCATAGTATTCTACTTTTCGTTTTCTTTGCATAGTATTCTATTTTTTATGCTTTGTTAAAACCCGCGCTCACATAGTATTCCGCTTGCGTCTATACCGTTAAAGCGGAATTTTCACATTGCTTACCGCCTCGATAAACGCCTCCGAAATACTCGGATGCGGAAAAGGCGTATTCAAAATCTCGTCTTTTTCCGCGCCGGACGCGATAAGACGAGCCAGCCCCCCGATAATCTCAGACGAATTTTCGGCGATTATGTGCGCGCCGACCAAACGGAACTTATCCCTTTTTTCCTCCGTGTATCCGACGCCGGCGAGAGCCTTTTTTTCATCGTCGATTTTGGCGAATATGACCTTAAAAAAGCCCCGTTCACAACCGCAAGCGACCGCCTTTCCGTTCGCGCCCATCATCGCCTTCCCCGTGAAAAATTCCGCGCCAGCCGCGAGGCAATCCTCCGTCGTCATTCCGGCGGCGGATATTTCGGGAACGGTATAGATACATATCGGCACGACGGGATTTTTATTCACGCCCTCGTTTAAAATATGCCGCGCGACCTGTTCCGCGTCAAAAGCCGCCTTATGCGCGAGCCGGATATTGCCGTTCACGACGTCGCCGACGGCGTAAACGTTTTCAATATTCGTCATAAAATTCCCGTCGGTAAAAATTCCGTTTTTGTCGTATAAAACGCCCGCTTCGTCTAAGCCGAGATCAAGATTCGCCCGCCTGCCGGACGCGTCGACGACAAATTTCCCCGAGATACAATATCTCTCGCCGCCGCTTTCAAATTCGACCGTATAAAGATTTTCGTTCTCTTTTTTGACGCTTTTTACAACCGATGAAGTTTTTAAAACCGCTCCGTTTTTTTTCAGCGTCATCTGCGCGGACAAAGAAACGTCCTTGTCGTATGCCGCGAGCGGTCTTTCCTCCATCATAATCATCACGACTTTCGCGCCCGTCATTCCGTAAAACGCCGCCGATTCCAAGCCCACGACGCCGCCGCCGATTATGACGACGCAATCTCCATCACCCGCGCCGCGGATTTCTTTTGTCCACTTATCGGATGAGTACGCCAAGCCGATTCCCTCGATAGGATATTCCGCGCATTTCCCGCCCGACGCGACGACGACGTATTCCGCGCCGAAAAATTCTCCGCTTGCACTCTCGACCGTAATATATTTTCGGGTATCTTTTTGAATCGCGTTCGATTGATTGTATGCCGAACACTCGCCGCTACTTTGAATGTTTTTTTGTATCGCGCTTGTTTGATTTTCGGCTTGTTCGGCGAATTGCCCGTCCTTTTGCGCCGCCTTTAAGCGCGCCTTTTGATTGACGATTTCGATTCCCGACCGAACCAAATATTTAGTCAGATTGTTTCGGATTTTTTCTACGCTTTCATCCTTCTTCTTGTTCGCCGAAACGAAGTCAAACTTAAAATCCGACTCGGAAACGATATATCCATCCTCCCTCGCCGATTTTGCGTGAGCGTAATTTTTCGCCATATTTAAAGCGGCTTTCGTTGGAATACAACCCGCGTTTAAGCAAGTTCCGCCGATCAAATTTTCCTCGAACAGCACGACGCTTTTGCCGTTTTTCGCCGCCGCCAGCGCGGCGGTATATCCGCCGGGTCCGCCCCCGATTACCGCGATATCAAAAAATTTCATATTTCTCCTTTAACGATTTCCTTTAAAAAACGCTTACACGGCGGCCGCATTTTAAACCGCGGACACCGCGTTTGAAACGGAATAAACTTTTCATTCAAAAACATTTTTTACTTTTATTTTACCGTATTGTTTCATTCGAAAACGCTTATCGCGCTTCCCGGCGCGGCAAAAAATTTTTCATTCAAAAACATTTTTTTACTTTTATTTTACCGAATTGTTTCATTCGAAAACTCTTATCGCGCTTCCCGGCGCGGCAAAAACTTTTCATTCAAAAACATTTTTTACTTTTATTTTACCGAACTGTTTCATTCAAAAACGCTTATTGTACTTTCCGCGCGGCAAAAATTTTCCATTCAAAAAACACATTATCTTTTCAACGGAACAAAAAATCCGCTTTCAAAAAAAACGTCCGTACCTTTCAACGCGCCAAAAAATTCATTCCGCAAAAAATCTTCCGGCTTTAAACCGCCTAACCGCCTCTACCCCAAAAGTCCCGAAACGTATTCGGGCGTCGCCCCCTCCGCGTCCGTCCCGATCAAGGCTTTCCGTGCCCTTTCCACATCGGGCAGAGCCATCGAATCGGTAAAGATTTTTATATCCGCGACGGAATTTTCCATAATTTTCACATATAAATCCACCTGTCCGATCTCCGTTCTCGCGCTCCTTCGGACGTATCCCGCGAGTTTTTCGCCGAAAATATAACGCTTGTCCGAGAAAAAACGCTCTCCCGCCGCCAACTCCTCCGCGTCGAAATATTCATCTCCGAACACCTCCGCTGGTTCGCCGAAAAACCCCGCCGCCGCCGTCCAAACGGCGTGCATAATGCTCTCCTTACCGATGTCTTTATCGAGTTCGGCGAGGTTGACGACGCGCGACTTGACGGATTGCACGCCCTTTCCCGCCAATTTATCCTTCGGCACGTTGAGATATTTTTCCATTCTCTCCTTATCGGTATCGATCAAAATCGTGCCGTGATGGCAATAAATGTCGCCCCTGCTCAAAAAAGCGTTTCCCGAAAACTTTCTGCCGTCCGCCGTCATATCGTTCCGTCCGCTTTTTTCCGCGTCGATTCCCAGACTTTTTAACGCCCTTATTATAATATCGTATCCCGAATTTTTGTCGAAACGCGCCGCGTTCATAACGAAACTGAAATTCAAATTATTTATATCGTGATAGACCGCGCCGCCGCCCGAGAGCCGTCTGGCGATTTTTATGCCGTCTTTTTGTGTTTCCTTTTCGTTGAATTGGTCGTAGGCGTATTGATTCCGCCCGATGACGATAGTGTCCTTGTTCGTCCAAAAATATATTATGTATTCGCCGTCCTTGATTTTTTCCGTAAAATATCTCTCTAAGGCAAGATTTCTGTAAGGATTTAGGATTTCCGTCTGATAAAATTTCAATTTCATTTCGTTTTTTTTAAACTCCCCGTATTGTGTTGATTTATGTATATTGCGTCATATAATTATTTCCATATTTATGTATATCGCCTTATATAATTATTTTCATATTTATACATATCGCGTTATATAATTATTCATATATTTATACATATCGCTTTATAAAACGTTTCTCCGGTTTATATTTAATTAGGATAATATATTTCCGAATTGACCGGAATACATAGAATGCAAAAAAATACCGCGCTATTCGCGTATAACGCTAAAAGCGCAACCTCATTCCGCCTATACATAATAACAAAAAAAGCAAAAAAAAGCAATTATATATCGGCTAAACTTTTAAACCAAACACAATATTAGGTATAATTTGCGGTTAAACTTTTAAATTAATCGCAATATTAGGTATAATTTACGGCTAAACTTTTAAACCAAACTCAATATTAGGTATAATTTACGGCTAAACTTTTAAATTAGGCGCAATATCGGATATAACTTGCGGTTATTCTTTTTCCTCAATCCTTCAAAAACCTTTCCGCGCAACTTATCGCGGCGGTTTTGACGTGTTCGTAGGTCAAGCCGCCCTGCAAATATCCGATATACGGCTCCCTGACCGGCGCGTCCGCGGACAGTTCGATCGACGCGCCGCCCACAAAACACCCGGCGGCCATAACGACCAAATCCTCATATCCCGGCATCTCCCACGGCTCGGGCGAAACATAACTGTCGATCGGTGAAATTTTTTGAATGATTTTCATAAAGTCCAACAGCCGCCCCTTGTCCGCGAATTCTATCGACGTGATGATATCGTTCGGCACTTCGTAAGGCTTCGGCATAGTGTTATACCCCAGCCGGTTAAACAGCGCGCTCATCAGCGCGCATCCTTTCAAAGCCGCCGCGACGACCGTCGGCGCGAAAAACAGCCCTTGATAGAAAGGCAGATATCCGCTCAAATACGAGGTTATTTCCGTTCCGATCGAGGGCGCGGTGAAACGGTTCGCGATTTTTTCCATCGGTTCGGCTTTCCCCGCGATATAGCCGCCCGTGGGCGCAAGTCCGCCGCCCGGATTTTTTATCAGCGAACCTATGATTATGTCCGCTCCAGTCTCCGTCGGTTCGGCGGCGTCGACGAATTCGCCGTAACAGTTGTCGACCGCTATGACCGCGTTTTCGTCGTTGTGCTTAACGAAGGCGCATATCTCCCGTATTTCGGAAAGCGGCAGGGCGTTCCGCCAATTATACCCCTTTGAACGCTGCAAAAACACGACCTTTTTCACGCCGCGCTCCGCGTCCAAAGCCTCTTTTATTTTTTCCTTATCGAATTTTCCGCCCGAGAGGTTCACCCCCCGATAGCGTATTCCGAAGTCCTTCAATGACCCCGCGTTTTCCTTTGAAATCACGTCCTTTAAGGTGTCGTAAGGCTCGCCGCTGATCGAAAGGAGCAAGCCGCCCGGACGCAAAAGCCCGAATAGCGCGACGGTCAGCGCGTGCGTCCCCGAAGCCAAATAGGGCGAAACGACGGCTTTTTCCGCCCCCGCGATATCGGCGAAAACGGCGTTTAAGGTATCCCTGCCGATATCGCCGTAACCGTAACCCGTCGTTCCGAAAAGATGTCTTTGCGAAACCCTGTTTTTTTGAAAGGCATACAATACCTTGCCAAAATTTTTCAAAGCCGTTTCGTCGATTTTTTTATAAACGTCCTTTTTTAAAATCTCTTCGATTTCACCGACCAGCATTTCCGCCTTGTTTTTCATAATCTTTCCTTATTTTGTAGTTATTTTTTGAAAAATATAGTGATTTTGGGGGGAATTAGAATACTCTATTTTTTCTTTTCCGCATTTTGCATAGTATTCTATCTCGCATAGTATTTCGCTTTTTGCCCGATTTTCCGTTTTGCATAGTATTCTATTTTTCATTTTGCATAGTATTCTACGCTTGTTTTTTAAGGCTTTTTCCGCCCGCGGCGTGAATTACGTATATATATTATACCACACTTCAAAATACTTTTCAACCGTCAACAAGCGAAAATATAAAATGAAATCTAAATTTGCCGCCGCGCGCGGACGACCGGTTTCAAATCCGGCAAGCGGCGTTTGAAAGTTTAACGAGTATAAAAAAATCTTGACAAACGCGGGTATATTGTGATATTATAGATTAATATAAAAGGATTTTTAAAAAATGGATTTTTATCAAGAAAAACAAAAAAAAGGAATCAAGAAGTTGAACGCGCTGGTAAAGGATTTACCGCCGTTTTGCTCCGAATTTTTTATCGGAATCGCCGAGAGAACGTCTATCTTGACGCGGTTGAACTACGCCTACGACCTTAGGATATTCTTTGATTTTTTGCAAAAAGAGGTTTTCGGGAAGGACGCTTTGACTATTTCGTTGCCCGACCTAAACGAACTTACCGTTACGGACATTGAAAAATACATACACTATATCAACGACTACGAATTCCGCGATAACGAAAATTTCAACCGCGAACGCGGAAAAGCCCGGAAACTTTCCTCCGTCCGCTCGCTTTTCAAATATTTTTTTAATAAGGACAAACTGACCGCGAACGTCGCTTCAAAAGTTACGATGCCGAAACTTCACGATAAGGAAATTATCCGCCTCGACGTGGACGAAATCGCCCGCCTCCTCGACGGCGTCGAATCGGGCAGCGGCCTGACGAGAAAACAAAAAGATTTCCACAACAAATACCGCAAACGCGATTTGGCTATGCTGACTCTTTTTTTGGGTACGGGAATCCGCATCTCGGAATGCGTCGGAATCGACATAGACGACGTGGATTTTCGCAATAACGCGTTTAAAGTAACGAGAAAGGGCGGAAACCGCGCGGTACTCTATTTTTCGGAGGAAGTCGCCGACGCGCTCCGCGAATATCTCGACGAACGAACGGACGCCGAACCCGTCGAAGGCTCCGAAAACGCCCTGTTTTTGTCCGCCCAAAACAAAAGAATCAGCGTGCGCGCCGTGGAAAATCTCGTGAAAAAATACAGCAAAATTATAACGCCGCTCAAAAAAATTACTCCGCATAAACTGCGAAGCACCTACGGAACCGCGCTCTACCGCGAAACGAACGACATCTATGTCGTCGCCGAAGTTTTGGGACACAGGGATATCAACACGACGAAAAAACACTACGCCGCGATGAGCGAAGAAGTCCGGCGCGGCGCGGCAAACAAAGTCAAACTGCGCGACAAAAAAGACGACGATTAAAACGTTTTTGTATTCTTAACGCGCGCCGGAAAATACATAAAAACAAAATATATAAAAACGACGATTAAAACGTTTTTTTGTTTTTAACGCGCGCCGCCGAAAGATACAAACACAACGATTAAAGCGTATTGCATTCTATGCGCGCGCCGCCGAAAAATATATAAATCGCAAATTAAATTGACCGTTTAACAAAAAAAAGAGTATCAAGTAGATGCTCTTTTTTAAATTGTCGCTAATTATCATTTATAGATGATTAAAAAATATGCGCCGCAACAATTAAAACGCTATAATTAAAGCGGCGTAGAGGTTTGCCGCCCCGTGCAGCATAATACCGGGCACAATCGAACCGCCCGCTTTTTCATCTACATATCCCGTTATCCAACCGAACGCCGCCGTAAAAGCTATAACTAACGACGGGATCCAAAATCCGAGCGCGGCGAACATAGCCGCGCCGTGCAGGAATCCGAATATGACCGCTTGTATTGTATTCCCCGCGATAAACCCGAACCTTTCACTTAACCGCTTGCCAAGAAATCCCCTGAAAAGTATTTCTTCGGGCAAAGCGGTCGCAAAAAACGCAAAAACGATTATCGGCAAAACGGCTTTTGCGCCTTGTCCCGCGAACCGCGCGTTTGCGGTTTGTACGTCGTTCGGCAATAACGGATCTAAAATTAGCGACATAGCTACGGCTAATATAGCCGCAAAAAATAAAGGTGTAAAAAATTCTGATTTTTTCCCTATCCTTATCTTTTTTATTCCGATATACGCGAAAAATTTTTGCTCTTTCCGCGCTTTAATCAACCGCCATATAAACGGTATCGCGGCAAAAATCGCCAATTGTATAATCGCTCTTACTATTTCATCTAACAACATATTTACAGTTTATCATAAAAACCGAACGAAAATCAAATGTTTTAATATGTAAACTAAAAAAATGTCTTCTTATGTACACCAAAAAGTGTATTCTTATATAAGCAATAAAAAAAGAGTATTTTCAAAATACTCTTTTTTATTTTTTTTCGATAAGTTCCCGGAATGCAAAAAACAAAAACCGTTTGCAAAGAGTTTTTCAACCGATGTGCAAAACAAAAACCGTTTTTTGTTCCGAAAACACTTTTTACCGGCGCGAAAAGTAAAAAATCCGCCGCGCCGCTTTTTCGTAAAACGCTTTTTTATGAAACGCCGAAAAGCAAAAAAACTATTGCGCGGCCTTTTCGTAGACGCTGACCCGTTTATCTTTTTTGCCCTTTCTCTCGAATCTGACAACGCCGTCGATCAACGCGAAAAGCGTATCGTCTCTGCCGATTCCGACGTTATTCCCGGGGTGAACCGCCGTTCCGCGCTGTCTGACCAAGATATTCCCCGCCAATACGAACTGCCCGTCCGCCCTTTTGGGTCCGAGTCTTTTCGCGTGGCTTTCGCGTCCGTTTCTGGAACTTCCGACGCCCTTTTTGTGGGCAAAAAGTTGAATTTTTATAAACATTTCTACAATACCTCCAATTCAATAAAATCCGAATATCCCGAATATAAATCCGCCGCGCCGAGATAGAGCGTACTTAAAATGACGTTCGCGTCATGTCTTTGGCGTTCGGTGATATTTTCGGGCAGAGTCAATTCCAAATAACCTCTTTCTTCGTCCCTTTTAAATTCGGCGTTTACCGCCGCGATTTGCAAGACGCCCAAGACGGCGGTCTGGACAATGGACGACAAAGCGGCGCAGACGATATCCTCGCCTTCGACGCCGAAGCCCGTATGCCCGTCGCAGATTATTTTAAAAAATCCGCCGTCCCGTTTGAAAAATTTTATATTAGTCATTTTTGATCCGAAAAATTTTTTTTAATTTTTACGCGCCGCCGATATAAACTAATTCAATTTGAAACAATTTATAATAACGGATATCTTAACGCGCCGCCGATATAAATCAATCCCGTTTGAAAAAATTCATAACGCGAATATCCCTTAATACGTCCGCCGTTCAAATCGATTCAATGCCGAAATAATCTACAATAACGAACACCTTAACGCGCCGCCGATATAAACTTTCAATACCGAAATAATTTACAATAACGAACGCTCTAACCGCCGCGATAAAAACTAATTCCAAGTTAGAAATTCTTTTCACAAAAAGAAAAGCGTCTAACATCGATTTTTTTTAAAAAAATCATTTTACGATGGCGAGAACCTTAACCGCCGTAAACGGTTGCCTGTGTCCCTGTTTCTTTCTGACGTTCTTTTTGGCTTTATAGCGGTAAATGACGAGTTTGTCGCCCTTGCCCTGACCGACTATCTCGGTCTCGCAATACGCGCCCGGGACAACCGGGTTTCCCGCCGTAACCGAGCCTTCGTCCGACAACATCAGCACGTCGAATTTGATCTTATCGCCGACGTTTCCGTCTAATCTTTCGACTTTTACGACGGCGTCTTGTTCGACCTTATACTGCTTGCCTCCCGAAACAATTATGGCATACATTGAAAGCATTCCTCCTACTTTTCCGTCTCGCTATTAAGGCGGATTTGAAATCGTTCGGCGTTTTCGCCCCGAAAAACAAATCACTTTAAGACGCCTTTTTAAAGCGGCATTTAAAAGGATATCACAAAAGGCAAAGCAAGTCAACTAAAAAACGGGCGGCAATAAGAATTTTTCCGCATTTTTCGCATTTTTTTTAAGCGAACGCCGAAAACTAAGGCGTTTTCGGGAAGTTTTTTTGTAAAAGTCTTACGGAATTCAAATTAATATAGCAAATAAAAAAGCAAAACACGGTCAAAAAACACCCTTTTCCCGCATTTCCGTTTATACGCGCAAACCACAAAAACACTTTTCCGCATTCATTGCTTTACTCACAAAAACCCAAAAGCATTTTTCCGCGTTTCCGTTTATACGCGCAAAATTAAAAAATATCTTTCCTCATTCATTGCTTTACACACAAAAACCCCAAAAACACTTTTCCGCATCTCCGATTCGCGCAAACCACAAAAACACTTTTCCGCACTCATTGCTTTACGCACAAAAACCCCAAAAACACTTTTCCGCGTTTCCGTTTATACGCGCAAAAAAACCAAAAGCGTCTTTCACGCATTTGATAAAAAAGCGTCCTTTCCCCGTTTTTCCTTAGGCGCGCGAACTCTAATTCTTTTGAAAATAATCCTCGATATCACCTACGGTTTTCAGTTTTTCCAACTCGCTGTCCTTTATCGTAACGCCGTATTTCTCTTCCAACTTCATAAGCAAGTCCACAAGGTCGAGAGAATCCGCGCCGATATCGGTCAAGATATTCGTTTCGCGGCTTAGCGTCGCCGGATCCAGCTTAAATTGGTTCGCGATGATTTCCTTAATTTCCTCAAACATAAAAAATTGCCTCCAAAAAATTTATTTACGCATATCCCCGATTCAAAATTCTTTACCGAAACTCAAAAAAAAGAAACGCGTAATTTTTACTTCTCAAATATAATAACACATTTCCGTTTTTTTTTCAAGACATTTCGCCCGCGCATAATAATTTTTTTTTACGCGTATCCTAATAGAACATAAAAGTGTAATAACTATATTTTTTATTTTTATTTCGTAAAATAATTGCTTTTTGTCCGGCGATATAATATAATATATCATATTTATTCTATAAAAAAAGGAACGGGCTTTTGTCCGGAAACGCTTTGCGTTTTGTTTTTTTTCGGGCATACATAAAAATGAGTTTTTTCATTATATTGATAATATTGGTTACTCTCGGATATACCGTTTTCGTCGGCTACAACGACAGCGCGAACGCGATTGCCACGAGCATCGCGACAAGGGCGATATCCCACAAGACGGCGGTTATAATCACCGTCTTATCGACAATCGCCGCGCCGCTCGCGTGCTATTTTTTGAATTCCGAATTTTTTGTCGCCGAAACGATCGGCAGGACGGTTCGCCCCGACCGCCTTTTTTCGGAGCAAAACGAAAACGTCGTCTACGCGTTTTTATTCGCGGGTGTTTTGGGCGGTTTTCTGTGGTGTCTTTTTTCCGCGAAAAAGAAGTTGCCCGTCAGCACGTCGCATTCGCTTATGGGCGGGATTTCGGGCGCGGGAATCGCGGCTTTCGGGATCTACGAATTAGACTGGAACAGTCTTTTTGTGAAAATTATTTTGACGTCCGTCGCCGTTCCTTTCGCCGCTTTTATCGCGGGCTATATAATTATGACTACGGTGAAAAAAATCGCCTACAAGGTGCCTGTTTCGTCGGACGGAATAATCAAAAAACTTCAAGCGTTAAACGTCGCCGTCCTCTCGACGTCGATATCGATAAACAATATTCAAAAGCCCATGGGCGTTATGTTTCTCTTGTTCGCGGCGACGGGGCAAGCCAAAAGCGACGGCGTTATGTTTGCCATAATAGCGGTATCCGCGCTTGCGCTGACCGTCGGCGCGTGTTTCGGCGGAACGAGAATTATCTATACGGTGGGCAAAAAGATCTACAAAATCAAGCCTATTCATTCGTTTTTGGCGCAAACGGCGGTCGAAATGGTCATATTTGCCGCGTCGGGTTTCGGAATACCCGTCAGCGCGGGGCAAGCGGTTTCGTCGACGGTTATGGGCGTGGGCGCGTCCGACAAATTCGGCGGCGTGAATTGGTCGAATTCTTTTAGGATTTTCATATTTTGGGTGCTGACATACCCCATTACGCTTGCCGTCGGCGCGGCGATTTTCCTTTTTTTGAATTTATTTTTATGACGCCGGCTTTGCTTTATCAGCGGGCGTCCGCACGGGCATAAACGCGCAATAAATAATATAACCGCCGTCATAAATAATAACGCGGCTATAATATAACAAGAGTTATAAACAATAGAACGGCTGTAATATAACGATAATTATAAATAACAATCTGCCGGTAATATAACAATCTATATATGTACTATACCGCGGATAAGGATATAACATAATATACAATCATAACTTAAATAACGGTATAACACTCTATATAATCACTGCGCAAATAACGGTACGATATAATACATAATCACTATGCGGATAACGGTATAATATAATATATAATCACAACCTAAATAACGGTATAACGCACTATATAAACAATTACTCAAAAAAAATATATAAATCTATGATAGTTCTAATTTTGTGTGATGATTTTGCTTGACCGGTACGACTTTTTATCACACAGATTTAGAACTCCCAAATCTATATATAATAAAAAAATAAAAAGCAAAAAATACATATAAATTATAAGGAATTTATGGGAAATAAAGTCAATTTTTTTAACATACTTCTCGATCAATGCAAAATTATGCAGGACGCGATGAAACTCCTCAACGAGTTTTGCGCGGTAAACGACGAAAAAATCGCCGACGAAATCATCGTCCTTGAAGATAAAGGCGATATGGCGCGGCGTATTTTGATCGACGAACTGAACAAGACCTATTTTACCCCTATCGACCGCGAGGATCTTTTTGCCTTGTCGCGTTTGATCGACGAGATCACCGACAACACGAAGTCCACGATCGAGGGCGTACGTCTTTTCAAGGTCAAGCCGAACGAGCAGATGTTCATCATCACCTCTACCCTTGTCCAAATGACCGAGCATATCTATAACGCGGTTTTGAGGATCGAAAGACATAGGGCGATCGCGCGCGACGAAGCCCTGAAAGTAAAGGAAAAAGAAAACCTTGTCGCGACGCAGTTTCACCAAGCGTTGGCTGAACTTTTCGAGTCTGACGACCTAAAATCGGTCTTTAAATACCGCGAAATCTATAAGCACTTAAAACTGTCCTCCGAAATCGCCGACCAGGCTATGGACTTTCTGTTGAATATCCTTGTAAAAATGTGAATTTTTTTCTTGCATATCTTATAAAAATGCGGCATTTTTTTACTTGTATAACCTATAAAAATGTGTTATTTCTTTTTTTTGTGTTTTCCATAAAAATGCGGCGTCTAATTTTATATAATGCTTTTCTTAATGCGGCGACCAAATTCACCTCAAAAAACGCCGTTCACCTCAAAAAACGATGACATAAAATTCCCCTCCGTGGGAGGGGTGCAGGGGTGGGGCGACCTTTCCTCATTATCATTACATTCCCCTCCGTGGGAGGGGTGCAGGAGCGAGGCGACCTTTCCTCATTATCATTACATTACATTCCCCTCCGTGGGAGGGGATCAAGGGGGTGGGGCGGCCGATTCAAAAAACGCATTCACCTTTTTTAGTAAATTAGAATACTCTAAAAATCCCCAAATAACCTTTATTCAAGTGTTTTGCATAGTATTCTACGTCATAGAATACTATGCAAAACACTTTTTTTATTCCGATTAGTAAAAACCGCATCCCTTTCCGCCGTTCGCCTATTCCGCACAAAATATTCCAAAAATCCTCTTTTTTTCATTCGCTCAACATAAAATCTATATACATTCCGTAACCTTTCGACGGATCGTTCACAAACACGTGCGTTACCGCTCCGACGAGTTTTCCGTCTTGAATGATCGGACTTCCGCTCATCCCCTGCAATATTCCCCCGGTCGTTTTCAAAAGGTTTTCGTCCGTAACTCTGATGATCATTCCTTTTTCGCTTTTTCCGCTTTGAAAATTCGTTTTTACGATTTCGATTTCATATTCGTTTGGAGTTTCGCCCGCGATTGTCGTTCTGATAGACGCTTTCCCGGGTTTGACCGCATACTTGCTGCCCACGGAAATTTTCTCTAATTTTTGTGTCATAACGTCGTTTGCCGATCCGAATATTCCGAAATGATTATTTTTATCGATCGTGCCGTATGACCCTCCGCTTTTGTTAATCAACCCTCTCAACTCGCCGGCCTTATTTTTCTCGCCTTTGACGATTCCTATGATCGAGCATTCGTATATATCGCCGCCGTTCAGATCTTTGATTCCCGTTTCCGCGTCTGCGATTTGGTGTCCCAGCGCGCCGTATCTCGCGTTATTTTTGACGAACGTCAGAGTTCCGACGCCCATAAGGTCGGTTTTCACGATAAGTCCCAGCCGTCTTGCGCCCGTCAATGAATCTTCCGCGGGCTTAATTCTTTCAAAAAAGTCCATTTTGCCGCGGCGGAGTTTCAGCAAAACTTCTTCGCCCTTATTGCCGTTCAGGGCGGCGGCGATGTCGTCGGGTTTTGCGATTTTTTTGTCGTTTATAAAGAGCAGAACGTCGCCGTTCATAATATTCGATTTTGCGGACGGCGATACGACGCCCGTTTTTGTGATTATGTCATTTTTTCCGGCGATGATAAGCCCGTCCGCGGTCAAGGAAATTCCGATCGGGATGCCGCCCAGATACACGTCGTCCGAATATATGATATCGCGCGCCGATTGCGCGTCGTCTTTTTGTTTAGGTTCTTTAAATTTTTCGAAGAATTTTTTTAAGCCGCCGTAAAATTTACCGATTTTTCCGCTATTTTTATATTCCGCCGCATATCTTACGTCCGCGCCCGTTTGTCCGAACTTGCTAAAAACGTTATTGCATTCCGAATATGTCTTTGCATTCGCTCCGAAATCCGCTTTACCTACCCGCCTTAAAGCGTTATTATTTCCCGAATATTCTCTTGCATTTACGTCCGCGCCCGTTTGTCTGAACTTACTAAAAGCGTTATTGCATTCCGCATACGTTCTTGCGTTCGCTCCGAAATCCGATTTACCTACCCGCCTTAAAGCGTTATTATTTTCCGAATACTCTCTTGCATTTACGTCCGCGCACGCTTGCCCGAACTTATTAAAAACGTTATTGCATTCCGCGTTTGCGCCCGCGTTTATGCCGAAATCCGTTTCCGCGTTTAGCGCGGATTTTGCAAAATAATTCCGCGATAACGCCGCCCCTTCTCCCGCGTTCAAAGCGGAATGCGAAAAGTTATTCGCGGATATAGGCGCGCCGTAATTGGCGAAAAAAGCGAACGCGCACGTAATAAATACGGCAAACAAGACGGCAAAAAAATTCTTTTTCATCTAAATTTCTCCTAAGAAGCCATACCGGTTTCACGAAGTGTACGGCAGTTTTTTTTACGGCGTTTAACTCCCGCCCTTTTAAAAAGCGCGCCGCCGGCGTATCGGAAATCGATATTGTTTTTTAAAACTTACGTTTTGCATAGTATTCTACGGCGTAGAATACTATGCAAAATTAAAAAATCCGCAAAATATTTCCGCGCCGTAAACCGTCCGCCGGGCAAAAAATCCCTATGCGGCGTCCGCGCATAGATTTAAAAAACCCGAAAACGCGTTTATTTATAGTCTAATAAAAAAGCCTCCCTTTTATCCCGAAATAAAAAAATTTCCTCATTTTTCTTGTTTTTTAACTTGACATTTATTTTAATCCCCTATATAATAATACTTGCCGATGCTTTGTCACAAGTACCGTTTAAAATGAAAAACGGCGACCGGAACCGCAAGGCTGAAATTGCCGCCTCGTAGCGGCATGGCGTAGACCGGTGCAAAGAAGAGTTGTTTTATAACGACTCTTTTTTGTTTGCCTTTAAAGGTGATTTCATCAAAAACACAAAAGCCGTCTATCATATAACGGCGTTAAATCAAACATATTTTCATTTAATAGTTAAAAATGTGTAATAAAGCGGCAGTTACCGTCAATGACGATAGAAAACGAAAACGACGCATTTTAACGGCATTTTCCTTATTTATCCTTATATCCCCCTCCGTGGGAGGGGATCAAAAGGGGTGGGGCGACCTTGTGAAAAATTCCCTCCCCCCTTTATAAACCATCAAAGACCTTTGGCAATAATCAACGCTTTCTCTTAAAGTTAACCGCGAATACGCCCGATACCGCGCCGAAAAGCAAAAATCGCCCACCTAACGGCAGTTGACGCGCTCTAAATTCCCCTCCGTGGGAGGGGGCAAAGGGGGTGGGGCGACCTTCCCTTATTATCCGCAATTCCCCTCCGTGGGAGGGGTGTGGGGGTGGGGCGTAACGTCGTTTTGATATGAACTATTTACGTCGATGACGATAGAAAACAAAAACAACACATTTTAACGGCATTTTCCTTATTTATCCTTATAATCCCCTCCGTGGAAGGGGATTAAAGGGGGTGGGGCGACCTTCCCTTATTTTCCTCAATTCCCCTCCGTGGGAGGGGATTAAAGGGGTGGGGCGACCTTATTATTTTCCTCAATTCCCCTCCGTGGGAGGGGATTAAAGGGGTGGGGCGACCTTCCCTTATTATCCGCTATTCCCCTCCGTGGGAGGGGTGTAGGGGTGGGGCAACCTTGTGAAAAATTCCCTCCCCCCTTTATAAACCATCAAAGACCTTTGGCAATAATCAACGCTTTCTCTTAAAATTGACCGCGAACACGCCCGATACCGCGCCGAAAAGCAAGGACGACGCGACGTTCAAAAGGGTAAAAATCGGCGTTTTTATGTCCGAATTAAATATTTTCATAACCGCTATGCTAAACGATAAAAACAGCGCGCCTACCAAAACGCCCTTTAAAATCCCGTGTTTCATCACGCGGATTCCCAAAAACGCGCCCGCAAAAATGCTTATCAGTTTGATCACGGCGTTCCCGATTTCGATGACCGCCGTGTCCAAATCCAACGCCTTGAATATAAAGGCAAAAGCGATAACCGCTATGACCGACGCCAAGAGCGCGATTGCCGAGGCGCGCAAAACGTCTATAACAAAATCCTTTTCAATCTTAATACGCTTCATAAAAAAAATACTCCCGCTGCAAAATATATATTCGCTTTGCCGCGGGAATATTCGTTTTTTATCTTTTTTAATCGGTTGTATTTTTTTTAATATGCGCTCACCGTTATTTTCGGCTTTTATCTTAAAATACGCATTAATAGCTATTTTTTTCGGCTTTTATCTTAAAATACGCATTGATCACTATTTTTTTCGGCTTTTTATCTTTAAATACGCATTGACAACTATTTTTTTCGGTTTTTTATCTTTAAATACGCATTGACAACTTTTTTTCGGCTTTTATCTTTAAATACGCATTGAATATTATTCGTTTATAGACTAACAGTCTAACCACCGGCAACTAATAATCACCGCCGCCAACCACTAATTACCGACCGCTAATCACTAATAAATACCGCCGCTAACCACCGATCACCAACCGCCGACCGCCGTCAATCATACGCCTCTTTCTCGTTCTTCTCTTTAAATTCCAAACGAATCGGCGTTCCCGAAAAATCCACGGCGGCGCGTATAGAATTTTCCAAATACCGTTTGTACGAAAAATGAACCAAATCCGCATCGTTGACAAAAAAAACGAAAGTCGGCGGCGAAACGAGAGCCTCCGTCGCAAAATATATTTTCAACCGTCTGCCGTTTTTTGAGGGCGGTTCGTTGACCGAAACCGCCTCTCTGATAACGTCGTTCAAAACGCCCGTGGTAACGCGCTTTTTTGAATTTTCATAGACGCGCAATACTTCGGGCATAATATTTTTCACTCTCTGTCCGCTTGCCGCCGAGACGTAAACGGGCGCGAAATAGTCCATAAATTTCAAATCCTCTTTTAAAACGGCGTTAAATTTATTGACGGTATGCGCGTCCTTTTCGACCTTATCCCATTTGTTCATAACGATGAGAGAGGGCTTTCCGCGCTCGTGAACGTATCCCGCCAAACGCACGTCCTGTTCGCCGATATCTTCCGCCGCGTCCATAACGATCAAAACCACGTCCGCGCGCCTGACCGCCTCGAACGCTCTCAGCACGCTGTAATATTCCACGTCCTCATCGACGTTCTTTTTTTTGCGTATTCCCGCCGTATCGACCAGCGTACAATCAACGCCTTTATACCTAAAATCCGTGTCCACCGCGTCGCGTGTCGTGCCGGCTCTATCGCTCACGATGACGCGCTCAAAGCCCAAAAGGCGGTTTACGATCGAACTTTTTCCCGCGTTCGGACGACCGATCACGGCGATTTTGAGGCTGTCCGCAGCCTCGCTTTCCCCGACTTTTTCCTTTAAAAGCCCCGTGATTTCGTCCAGCAAATCTCCTATTCCCTTGCCCTGTTCGGCGGATATAGAGAAAGGCGTACCCAATCCCAGCGAATAAAAGTCATAGACGGCGTCTTCGTTTTCGCGGTTATCAACCTTATTGACCGCCAAAACGCAAGGTTTTTTGGTCTTTCTGATAAAGTCCGCGACGTCGTAATCCTCGGGCAGTACGCCGCTTTTTCCGTCCGTCAAAAACAAAATGAGGTCGGCTGTTTCCGCGGCGAACTCGACTTGACGGCGTATATGCGACCACATAACGTCGTTAGATTTGACCTCCAAACCGCCGGTATCTATCGCGGTAAAATTATAGCCGCACCACTCGACGTCGGCGAACAATCTGTCGCGGGTAATACCCGGACGGTTCTCGACGATCGCGATTTTCCGTCCCGCGATTCTGTTAAAAAACGTCGATTTTCCGACGTTAGGTCGTCCGATCACGGCGACCAAAGGTTTCTTTTTCATATTTTTTTCCTTGAATTCCGACGGCTTTCAGCCTTGTTTTATACTCTTCTTCGGCTTATTTTATACTCTATTTTCGGCTTGCTTTACGCCGTTTTTCGCTTGTTTTTGCCGCATTTTTAGGCATATTTTATGCCGTTTTTCGCTTGTTTTTGCCACATTTTTAGGCATATTTTACGCCGTTTTTCGCTTGTTTTTAGCCCTATTTTAGGCATATTTTACGCCGTTTTTCGCTTGTTTTTGCCGCATTTTTAGCCCTATTTTATGCCGTTTTTTGACTGTTTTTAGCCCTGTTTTAGCCTTTTTTATGCCGTTTTTCGGCTGTTTTTAGCCCTATTTTAGGCATATTTTACGACGTTTTTCGCTTGTTTTTGCCGCATTTTTATCCTTATTTTATGACGTTTTTCGCTTGTTTTTGCAGCATTTTTAGCCCTATTTT
>JAISNN010000084.1 GCA_031276195.1 Clostridiales bacterium | reverse complement strand
CCCACGGCGGGGACTAGCGGATAATGAGAAGGTCGCCCCACCCCTGAACCCCTCCCACGGAGGGTAATTGTGGATAATGAGAGAAGGTCGCCCCACCCCTTGCCCCTCCCACGGAGGGGAAGGTGAGGATAATGAGAGAAGGTCGCCCCACCCCTGCCCCCTCCCACGGAGGGGAATATAAGGATAAATATCGAGATGCAATAAGGCGGAGCGAGAAAAAATACGGAATACGATAAGGCGGAGCGAGAAAAAATGCGGGATACGATAAGGTGGAACAAGAGAAAAAATACGGGATACATAAGGCGGAACGAGATAAAAAAATACTATAAAATAATTGTAAATTCTAAAAAGATAAAAGGAAAGTTGAATCAGAAATTATAAATCCAAAATAGAGATAAAGGAAAGTATAAATCCGGAATTGTAAATTCCGAATAAGAGATAAAGGAAAGTATAAATCCGGAATTGTAAATTTTAAAAAGAAATAAAGGAAATATCCGAAAAAAGGAAAGTATGAATCCGAAAAAAAAGTTTTTCAGCGATTTTATATTGAAATTAAAATCGGCGGCGGAGGGTCTATGCGGTTTTTTCAAGAAATTGATAAAGCACAAAAAGGGGCGCGCCGGGCTGTGTATGCTCGCCGTCATCGCGCTTATCGCCGCTCTCGCGCCGCTCTTGACTCCCTACGATCCATACGACTACGACGCGGTCAACAGACTCCTGCCGCCGTCGGGCGCGCATTGGCTGGGGACGGATAAAAACGGCGTGGATATTTTGACGCAACTCATATACGGCACGCGCGTGTCGCTTGTCATAGGATCGGTTACGGGCGTGAGCGTAACCGTTTTGGGCGCGGTTTTGGGCGTCGCGGCGGGATATTTCGGCAAAACGGTTTCCGCCCTCGTTTTGAATATTATAAACGTCCTTATGGTCATTCCTACGCTGCCGCTGATGATAATATTGAATAAGGTGTCGTCGAGTTACGTTATGATGATATTCATATTCACCGCTTTCGGCTGGGCGGGGACGGCGAGAGTGGTTCGCGCGCAAACCCTCGGCGTCGTCAATATGAATTACGTCAAACAGGCGGAACTCGCGGGCGCGGGCAAAGCGTATATTATGCGGCGGCATATACTGCCCGCCGTGTCGCACCTCTTGATTATGAATTGCGCGCTGTCGTGCGCCGGCTTTATGATCGCGGAAGCGGGATTGTCGTTTATCGGTCTCGGCGATCCGTCGGCGATAAGCTGGGGGAAAATTTTGGTCGGAGCAGAAGAATCGGCTTTCAGTTCGGGACTGTGGGCGTGGATTTTGGCACCGGGCGCGGCGATATTTATCACGGTTACGGCTTTTATGCAAATCGGTTACGCGATAGAGGATATTTTCAATCCGAAAATGCGGTCGGGCGCGTGCGACGGAGAGGCTTTCGGTAAACTTGAAAAATCGGAAATAGAAAGATTGTTCGACGGAATGAACGATATGACGCAAGAGAGGGCGAGTGAAATTTATGACCGTTATGAATCTTTAAATACAAAAGAATAGGTTTGAAAATATATGCGGAAAACGTAATTTTGGAATGCAAAAAGGTCAAAAATAAAGATAAAAACGTAATTTTGGAATGTAAAAATAAACTTAAAAAAACAATAATTGAAATTTGAAAAAGCGATTTCGGAATACGAAGACATCAAAAACAAACCTAAAAAAAACGATTTCGGAATACGGAAATATCAACAATAAACCTAAAAAAAACGATTTCGGAATACGGAAATATCAAAAACAAACCTAAAAAAAGCGATTTCGGAATACGGAAATATCAAAAATAAAGACGGAAAACGTAATTTTTAAATGCAAAAAAATATGGGAACTAACACGAAAACGCCCCTTTTGGAGGCGAAAAATTTGAAAATCGCATTCGCGGGCGCAAAGGGATTCATCAAGGCGGTCGAGGGTATCGACTTTTTTGTCAACGAGGGCGAGTGCGCGGCGATCGTCGGCGAATCGGGATGCGGTAAAAGCGTTACCGCGCTTTCCGTGCTGAAACTTTTGAACGGTCCGCCCGCGCTCTATACCGCCGACAAACTGAGTTTCGTTTCGTCAAAGGGCGAAATCGACATTCTGTCCGCATCGGAAACGGAAATGCGCGCGATACGCGGTAACGAAATCAGTATGATCTATCAGGACGCGTCGACTTCCCTCAACCCCGTTTTGACCGTCGGCGAACAGATCGCCGAAATGTTTTTGTACCATCGCGGTATGAATAAAAAAAACGCGGAAGCGGCAAGCGTCGAATTGATGGAAAAAATCGGTCTCTTTCCCGCCGCAAAAAGATTTAAACAGTTTCCGCACGAACTTTCGGGAGGGATGAAACAACGTATCTTGATCGCTATGGCGACCGCCTGTAAACCGCGCCTTATGTTAGCCGACGAACCGACGACCGCCTTGGACGTTACCGTTCAAGCGCAGATCTTGAAACTTATCGCGGATTTGCGCGCCGAAAACGGTATGGCGGTGTTGTTTATTACGCACGATTTGGGAGCGGTGAGAGCGGCGGCGGACAGGGTTTACGTTATGTATTGCGGAAAAATTATGGAAGAGGGGTATACGGACGAACTCATCGATTCGCCTCTGCACCCGTATACGAAAGGACTTATAGGATCCGTTCCCGATCTCGATATGAAAAAAGGAGAACGGTTAGTTCAAATTCCAAAAAACGTGCCGCATCCGCTCGATAAACCGTCGGGATGCTTCTTTTCGGACAGATGTATAGAATGCGAAAGCATTTGCAAAAAATATATGCCGCCGCTGACAAGAATCGGGGAAAGCCGCGCCGTTAGATGCTGGAAGGTTAGAGGCGTTTAAAGGGGAAAATTCCGCGGTATTATACCGCGGAAAACGTTATGAAAAATATATAATAAGCGTTATATATATTCGATATAAAAGTGTCAATAAGCGATATAAATGTATTCGATATAATGCCAATAAGCGATATGGATATATGCGATATAAAAATATTAATGAGCGGCATAAATTATTCGATATAAAAGTGTTAAATTATACGTCGGACGGAGATAAAATAGATGAGTGAAATATTGTGCGAAGTGAAAAATTTGAGTGTGGATTTTAAAATAAAAGACGGAGCGTTCAAAAGATCCTCCGTTTTGAGCGCGGTGGATAACGCTTCGTTTTGCATAGAAAGAGGGGAAACTTTCGCCCTCGTAGGCGAATCGGGCTGCGGAAAAACCACGATAGCGAACGCGATTTTGGGATTCGTCAAGCCGAATGATGGAAAAATTACGGTCGGAGGAATCACGATAGACAAAAATACGGGCAAAAAAGATATCGGACGCGCAAGACGGATTATGTCCGCCGTCTTTCAAGACCCTTTCGGTTCGCTGAATCCGAGATTCGACGTAAAGGCGATATTGACCGAACCCGAACGCCTGCGCGGAGAATTCGACGATGAGAAATTGACGAAAAACGCCGCCGCCCTACTTGAAAAAGTCGGGCTGGACGCGAAAGATTTGAACCGAAATATCTTTGAATTCAGCGGAGGGCAAAGGCAGAGGATCGCTATCGCGCGCGCACTCGCGACGAATCCGAAATTTATCGTTTGCGACGAACCGACAAGCGCGCTGGACGTGTCGGTTCACGCGCAGATTTGTAACCTTTTGACGGATTTACAGCGCGGTTTGGATCTCACTTACTTCTTTATATCGCATAATCTTGCCCTCGTAAAGTTTATTTCAAGACATATGGCGGTTATGTATCTCGGGCAGATAGTCGAATACGGACTTACGGAGAAAATTTTCGCCGAACCCGCCCACCCCTATACGAAAGCCTTGCTGTCCGCAGTCTTGACACTGAAACCGCAGACGGGCGCGCGTCCGGTTTTGAGAGGAGAGGCATCGTCGCCAGTCGGCGCGGGAAAGGAATGCCGCTTTTTCGCGAGGTGCGGGCGCGCTTGCGGAGAGTGCAAAAAGGTAATCCCGGAGTTGAAAGAAATTTCGGAGGGGCATTATTGCGCTTGCCCGATTGCATAGGGATAACGGGATTTAGACAAATAATACCGCTAAGCGTTAATAATAGCCGCCGCCGGTCAATAACCGCTGATTATTATAAATCGGCCGCCCCACCCCTTTGATCCCCTCCCACGGAGGGGAATAGCGGAGGAAAGAGAATTCGCCCCACCCCTTTGATCCCCTCCCGCGGAGGGGAATAGCGGAGGAAAGAGAATTCGCCCCACCCCTTTGATCCCCTCCCACGGAGGGGAATAGCGGAGGAGAGAGAATTTGCCCCACCTCCGCACCCCTACCGCAGATGGGAATAGCGGAGGAAAGAGGATTCGCCCACACCCTTGACCCCATCCCGCGGAGGGGAATTTAAGGAGAATTTCGCGGTATTATACCGTGAAAAATGTTATAAAAGATGTTATAAAAATGTTATAACAAATCGTAAAAATATTATCTGAAATAGTATAAAAAAACCTTAAAATAAAACGCGAAACCTTAAAATGAAAAATAACCGGACACAGCAAATAAACAAGAAAATAACAAGGGCAAAAATAAAAAAAAACGACAAAAAGGAGTGTCAAAAAAAAATGAAAAAAAACAAATTCAAAACGTTTTTTATCATATTACTTATAGCGGCGGTATGCGTGCCGCCGGCGATCGGGTTATATCCTATTATAAGGGGTTGGCTTTTTCCGTACGAAGACGGCGGCGAAACGCCCGGCGAAACGGAAATCGTTCTCCCTTTGCCGTCCGGATTCCGAAACGCGTCATTCGTATACGACGAGATGACGGGCGGAACGGGGACGCGGCTCTATACCCTCGTTTTCGGCGGAAACGCATATAAATTATATGCGGACGCCGGTGAGGGAATTATATCGGAGGGAGCGGCTTACGTCGACGGCGCGGATTCAAAATTGACCTTTAAAAGCGGCGATGAAAAAATCAAGGCGGCTATAAACGGCGGCGGCTTTAACGCTTTGTTCGAGGGCAAAAATATGTCGTTCGTTCCCGCCGCTTCAAATTCCGAATACGTGTATTTGTCCTACGTAGGCGCGTTCGCCGCCAACGCGGACGGACGGGAAGCGATGCTTTATATCGAGAGATTCTTTGAATTTTTTATGTATTGCGACGGGACGCTGACAAAGGGAACTTACGAGATATACGCCGACGGTTCGATCGTATTTTCTACGGAAAATTCGACTTTCGCCGGAACCGTTTATAAGGGCTTTACGGGCGGCGGCTTTGACCTGACCTCTACGAGTATCGCCGCGGACGTCCCGATAAGCGGCGGCGTGCTGAAAGACGTTGCGTTCGGCTATTACGTTCCGCCGAACGGCAAGGTGTTTTCCGCGTATCACGGCATGGGTGAATACGTCTTGAACCTTATGAAAGCCGAAACCTTTATAATCTACGGCCCCGACGGGTTCGCGAAAGCGTTCGGCTCAATCTCCGCGGCGGACGGCGGCGGACGGGCCGTATATTTTGAACGCAACTTCTTGAATAACGCGGCGCGTACGGTGGAGTTTTCATACGACGGCGATTCGTATACTTTCCCCTCGACCACGCCCCTCTTGCCCGGCTCGGGAAATATCGACCCCGCGACGGGAAAAGGCTCTTATTTTTCATCCGGGCAGATATTGCGGTTTTTGAGAGCCGGTTCGGAGAGCGAAACGGAGGAGGATATAGGCGAATATTCCATAACGGGGACGCTGACGGACGCGGACGGAAATCCCGTCGTGAATGCCGGCGTATACGTCAACGGCAAAAAAGCCGCCGAAACCGACGCGGACGGAACGTTCGCCGTATCGGGGCTTCGCGGATTGAAACGCGTTCATTTTGAAAAGGAAAATTATATTTTCGGATTTTATTCCGTGACGAAAAATACGGAGGCCGTGTCCGCGCGCGGAAAATACGTTCCGGCCGAACCCGTACCGCATCTGCCGCCCGCCGGCGGACTCAGGCAGGTTATGCCCTCCGTAGGCGTCGCGAAACCTCTCGTCATACTCGTGGATTTTCCCGACTACGCGCGTCCGCGTTTCGCGACGGCGGCGGGTATCGAAGACGGACTTTTTAATATCGACGATGAAAATTCTCTGAGCGCGTATTATTATAAATCTTCGTTCGGACGGCTCGTCATAGACGGAACGGTCGCGGAATGGTACCGCGCCGAAAAAATGCGGAGCGAATACGCGGGCGATAAGGCGGTTATGACGGAGGTTTTGAATTACCACATCCAAAACGGACTTGACCTCTCCGAATACGACGCGGACGGCAACGGCGAAGTCGATTCGCTCTTTGTCCTTTGGGCGGGCGCGCTCAATATGAATTCGTCGGTTTGGGGCGGCGCGTACCGTTCGACGTGGGGGAACAGCCCGTCCGCCTGGACGAGAAAGGTTTCGGGATATATTATGGTTCCCGGTCAGACGGTCTGGAAAGCCGTTCCTCCCTTGCGCTGCAATACCGTTTCCATAACGCACGAAACGGGACACCTTTTGGGTTTGAACGACTATTACAGTTACGACGGCGGCGACGGCAGAATGAGCGGCGGATACGCTTATAGCGGCGGCGCGGCGGAAGGCGGTCTGGGGACTATGGATATGATGGATTCTAATCTCGGCGACCATAACGCTTTCAGTAAGTGGCTTTTGGGATGGCTTGAACCGACCGTGATCGAATTCGGCGATTTTGCGGAATTGAATTACGAAAAGGACGTATTCCATATACGCCCGATCACCGAAAACGGCGACGCGTTATTCGTCAAACTTAAAAGTTCGGACACGCTCTATACGGAATTGCTCGTGATAGAAGTCTTGAATACGACGAATAACGGCAAAGCGTGGGGACGGCTGACAAAACCCGTCGTCCGGATCCTCCACGTCGACGCGGCTCTTCCGGAGGGGGGAAGGGCAAGTCCGCGCGGCTTCGGTTTCATGTACGACAATTCATATTCGGATATTAAATTTATCGCCGTATTGGAGGCGGACGGGCTGGACGAAATTTTGAACTTTCATCAAGCGTCCTCTAACGGCAAGCCGAACTATGAGGAAAAAGACTATTTCGGCGCGGGAGCGGAGATTACGCCTTTTAGTTATCCGAACACGAATTCATACGACGGATTCGGCAACGCGGCCGTTTATAACGGACTGAAAATCAAAATCGACACGGCGGACGCCTCGGGCGCGGTCATAAGGCTGGGTTACGCGGAGGAGAACGTAAACGCGCTTAAAATAGAAAGCGTTTCGCCCGCGGTCTTTGTCTCGCCGTCGGCGAATCCTGCGCGGATTTTTGCCGGAACAAGCGAATTTATATTCGCGTTCAATCAAAATATCGCGTTCGCCGAAGGACGCGGAGCGCAAGATATACGCTTTATGTCCGGGAACTCGCGCGTTACGGAGGGAGTGAGCGCGGAGATCGACGGAAAAAATTTGAAAATTATATTCGCGGACGGCTTGGCGGCGAATAAGGACTATAAAATCATCATTCAAAGAGGCGTATTGCACGCGCTCTCAAACATTGAAAACGTCAATAACTTTAACTATACCGCCAACTTCGTTACGGAGGGCGGCGCGTATGTTCCCGTTACGGGCATCACGTTCGACGGGGGGAATTCGACCGAAATATACGGCGTAGGCTGGGAATTTAACCTTTTTAGCCGCGTCGCCGTAAATCCTTATAACGCTACGGATAAAAGACTGACCTTTTCGTCGGATAACGATTCCGCCGCCGTAGTGGATCCGCAGACGGGCGTTATAACCTCGACGGGGGTCGGAGAGGCCGTCGTTACCGTCCGCGCGGAAAACGGCGTGAGCGCGCAATTTTTTGTCAAAGTGAGTATCCCGTCGTCTTCGCCCGGCGGAACGTACCGCGCAGAAATGAGTATGGGCGGCGGAACGCTGGAATTTGAACTTGTTTTAGGCGGAGAGGGGAGTTATTCGCTGAAAAGACTCGCGGGAGATTTTCCCGCCGCGGATATATCGGAAGGGAATTATTATATAGAGGGAAATAACGTCCTTTTTGAGAAAACAAGCGGCGCGGAGATTCCCGCGGCGATGATTTCTTTCGGAGGCGGCGTGAGTATAAGCGGAGCGTTTCCGTCCGGGGGAGGTCCGAACGCGCAACTTTCTTTTTATAAAACCGAATGACGGAAAACGTTTTTTTTGAGGGGGCGGCATTATGAAATTTTTTAAAAGAGTACGAATGAAATTCCTTGACATTAAGTGCGTAAAATGTGGGGTATTAAGAGTATTTCGTAAATGATTAGGGGACGGGGACGCGGCGTTATGCCATATAATATATAGAAAAGAAGGGGAGGGTATTAAGAGTATTTTGTAAATGATTAGAGTATGGAGAAGCGGCGTTATGCCATATAATATATAGAAAAAAGGGGAGGGTATTAAGAGTCGTTCGTAAATGATTAGGGGATGGGAAAGCGGCGTTATACCATATAATGTATAAAAAAGGTGATTTGTAAACTTTTTGTAAATCTTTTGTAAAAATTTTTTCAATTATTTTTTAAATATGTATTGAAAAAAGTTTTAATGTGTGATATAATATAAAAAAAGTACGGAGCGGATGTTTTTCTTAACGCCGTTTTACTTTTAAATTATACGAATCTCATAAAAACAAAAAATAATATCCGGGGGTTTTCATTTATGAGCGGAAAGAAAAAAACAAACGGTACGGTTGGTCCTCTGCGCGTAATCGGCGGCTTTTTTGCGGTTTTAATCGCTTTGCTTGCCGTGGGCGCGGCGGTCGTCTTTTACAGTTTTAAGGTCGGTTACGTCTTTATCGATCAGTATACCTTTATCGGTTTGGGAACGATCGTTTTTTACGCTATGGTCGCAAACGCGGTATATACCGTGGGCGTCGCCGTCGCAACCGTTATGAAAAGGCGCATTCCGAAAGCGGTGATAGGCGTTTCGGTCTTTTCTTTCATTTTGACGCTTTTGTTTTGGGTGGTCGTGTATGTCGCCTCGGACAGAGCGCATTTCGCGACCGCGTACATAATCGGCGGCGCGACGCTTCCTTTCCTCGCCGCTCTCTTCGGCATACCGTTTTTCTTGCTCGCCTTCCCGAATCTCAAAATTTCGGTCAAAGCGCGCAACGTTATCGCCCTCGTTTTGAGCGTGATTTTCGTCGGGACGATCAGCGCGGCTGCGCTTTTTAAATTTCCGCCGATAACCTTTGAATTTACAAGCGATCCCGTCGTTCTCGACATCGGAAACGATAAATATTCCGTCGTGTTCGCGACGAACGCCCTCTCTCAGGGCTTTGTCGAATACGAAACCGCGGGCGGCGAAAAGGGTACGGTTTACGCCGTTGAAAACGGATATAAAGCGCAAGGCAAAATACACGCCGTCAAACTTCCGCGCGAAAAATTGGATAAAGGCGGAAAATATAAGGTCGGCTCGACGCGCGTCCTCGACCGCGTCGCCCACGGAGGAGATTTGGGCAAGACGATCAAGAGCATAGAATACACATTCAAAAGCGATTCGACGACCACCGACCAACATATTCTCGCCGCGTCGGATTGGCACGAAGAAATGGTTTTGCTTGGACAAGCGGCTAGCATGTTCGGGGGAAGGGCGGATCTCGCCCTCTTTATGGGCGACTACGCGGACTTCTATGTCAACGAAGATCAAATCGTCGAATATATCTTGAAAGGCGCGCACGCGATGACAAAAGGTGAAATTCCCGGCATATTCGTGCGCGGAAATCACGAGGTTCGCGCCGATGAGAAAATTGAGGATTTAGGGCTTAAATTCGGCTTGGATAAGTTGTATTATCAGGTCAAGCGCGGAAATAATCTCTTTACGATATTCGATACCGCCGAGAGTGAGGACGGAGATCAATGGGAACACGACGGCTTTTATGATATGCTGCCCTATTTCAACGAAGAACTCGAATGGTTCGAAAACGTTGTGGAAAACTATGAAAACGATCCCGATCCCTGTAAAACTTCGGTAAATAACATAATCCTTATGCACGACAGAGATTTTACGGGCGAGCAGGACGATGAACATAGACAAGTAGTCGATAGGTTTAAGGCTTTGACGGCAAGGTTCGACGTTGACTTCTCCGTACACGGACACTCGCACGGCTGGGGACACCACTACGAAACCTTAAACATAGCCTATAATAGCGCCGTCGATCCCGATAAAGTGGTTTATACTTACGCCGGCGGCAGCAAAGGGTTTAGTTACGTGCGCTTCGACGACGGCGGAAAAGGAACAAAACCCGGTTATTCAAATAAAACGCTCCTCGATATCGATCTGCTTAAAGACGTCAAACCCAAATTGCCGCAAGTAGTGCAAATGATTTTGGGATTGGTCGTTCTCGAACACGCGCCGCAGTCGTATCCGTTGACGCTGCTGACCATAGACGATGCAGGCAAAGAGGTCGTTTATGAAAAAGCAAACGAGGACGGAATAGTGAAAGCATACGACGAGAACGGCAAAGAGATAGTGTTTAAGTCTAAGTTGAGTAATTAGAAAGCGGGATCGGTCGGCGATTAGTAGTTGGTTTATTGATCGGCGGTCAGCGGCGGAATGTTGGTGATTAACGGTCTGTGATCGGTGATTATTGATTTAACGGTCGGTGATTAACGCTGTTGAATAGTTGAATGTTTTATAAATTTCCCTCCGTTTTTTTGACGAGAGGGGAATTTGTATAAAACAAAAGAAACGGATTCACGCTAAAAATCGAGGAATTGAAAATATGAGGAAAGGAATTTATGGTATAGCGGTTAAACCTTTCAAGTAAATAGATATGTTTGATTTAAAAGTTTAACCGCTATATCTTTTTTCTAACGGGAATTTATACTAATTTTTGTTGGAAAATTAGTATTAGAAGTATCAATTTTTTATTCATTTTGAAAAAGGGTTTTTAAGATGAGGTTTGTTTGGGAAGACTATGACTTTGAACGGCACGCTTTCGTCGATTTATGGGAGAGCGCGGACATAAAGCGGTTCGCGACAAAGAGAAAATGGTCGGACGAGTGGAAATATTATAGCGATTCAGACGAGTATAACGCGGGACGGGACGTTTTTTGTAAGATCGTTAAGGACGGAGATGCGGTTTTGGCGGCGTTGATAGTCTTTTGCGATCCGAAATATCCGCTATCGATAAACCCGATCGTCGTCAACCCGAAGTATTGCGGGCGCGGCTACGGTTTCGCCGTTTTGAAAGAACTTGTCGAAAATGCCGATAAAATCTTTCCGTCAAGAGTAAACGGGACGTTCGAGGTCGTCGTTTCAAAGAAAAATATCGCTTCCGTAAAGATATTTAAAAAACTCGGGTTTATGGAAAAACCCGATTGCGAAAACGACGGGCATATTCGTTTTGTAAAATTAGCATATCGCTAAATCAACCGCAAATTCACGTTTTTTAAGTTTTTTATTTCTTAAATCGGTCGCCCCACCCCTTGATCCCCTCCCACGGAGGGGAATTTTTCATAAGCGGTACTTTTGGTTTAGAGTTTTTAGTTTTTTGGTTTGGCGTTATTGGTTTAGCGTTATTGGTTTAGCGTTATTGGTTTAGCGTTATTGGTTTAGCGTTATTGGTTTAGCGTTATTGGTTTAGCGTTATTGGTTTATCGTTATTGGTTTAGCGTTATTGGTTTAGCTTTATT
>JAISNN010000025.1 GCA_031276195.1 Clostridiales bacterium | reverse complement strand
TTTGGCAATAGCGAATGCTATTGCCTACAAAAACAATTCGGTTTCTATCTAAAAAATCCGCTATTCAAAATTCGTTCCGTTTAATCTCCGCTTCCTTATCCCCTCCCACGGAGGGGAATTTCCGCTCTCCGCGCTTTGAATGGAAAAATTTACTTTTTCCAAGCGGTCGCCCCACCCCTTTGATCCCCTCCCACGGAGGGGAATTGCGGATAATGAGAGAAATACCGTTAAAATGCGTCACTTTTGTTTTCCGTCGTCATTACGGAGGGGAAATACACGAAAATTTCAAGTTAAAAACATTTCGGGTTTACGTTTGTTTTGAAGGTTTTTTTATAGCGCGCTAATTAAACGCAATCTTAAATTAAAAACATTTTGGTTTACGTTTGTTTTGAAGGTTTTTTTTACAGCGTATTAATTAAACGCGGCAAATATTAGACCTCTTGCGAAACCGGTTGAAGTAGTGTAAAATGGAGTTATAAAATATGAAAATCTAAAAAGTTATATTGCAATTTTGAACTATAACATTAGTTTCGCAAGAGGTCTATTTATTTTATGGCGTAATAATTAAACGTAATTTTAAATTAAAAACATTTCGGGTTTATGCTTTGTATAGCACGCGTAATATTTAAAGCCCAAACTCTTCGCCGTCTCCGCGATCAAGCCGTATTTGTCCGCGATTCTATAAGTTTGGTGCGCGTCGGACGAGAAGGTCAAAAGTTCTCCGCCGAGTTCTTTATAGCGTTTCACGAGGTCTTTTCCGGGGAAGAAATCGGCTTTTGCGAATTTTACGTGCGAATTGATCTCCAAACACTTGCCTTTTTGAATCATCCGCTTGAAAATGCCGTCGAAAAGCCCGTCGTAGTCGGCGTAACGAAAGGGGAAGGGCGCTTTCCGGGCGATATAGCCGATATGCCCGACGATGTCGTAGGGGGTTTCAATCTCAAGACTTTCTCCGATCGCGTTGATATACGGGATGAAAATTTCGTCTTTGGTTTTGCCGTCGTAGTACGATTCGACGTATACGTCGCGGTTTTCAACGGTGTGAACGGAATTTATCACCACGTCGGTTTCGTATAGCGCGAGTTCGTCGAAACACATTTTTTCGCTGTCTTTTGAATAGCCGCATTCGACGCCGAAGGCGAGTTTGATTTTTTTTCCGTATTTCATTTTCGCCGCGCTCATCGCCGCGGCGTATGGCGCAAGGTCGATCTGCGGAATGTCCTTCGAATCGCAAAACAAAAAATCACGGTCGAGATGATCGGTTACGGCGAGGTATTGCAGCCCCAGAGAGATCGCGGTCCGGATCAGATCGTCGAGAGGCATTCTGGAGTCTGCGGAAAATTCGGAATGGGTATGGGAATCTATCATAATAAGAATTTTAACTCCTTTTTTTTCTTGAATTTACATAAGGTGAATCCGCAAAGGGGATTGTTTTTTTTGAATTTATTTGCGGATGATATTATTATTTTGTTATTTTTAAATTGTTTTTTCGTGAGTTAATATATTTTTTGTCGTTTACGTTTTTTGAATTCGTTATTTTATATATTTTTTTGGATTTGTTTTTCATAGGTTAGTATCGTTTTTGCGTTACGTTTTTTTTTAAATTCCGTAAAATATTTTTATATTTTTATGTTTCATATTTTCATTTTAACGGTTTTTTTTGAATTTCTTTCATAATTCCGTCTATAATTTCCCCCGCGATATCGATTCCCGTCGTCCTCTCGAAACCCGCGAAACCCGCGTTGCTGTTGACCTCCAAAAGAAAGCGTTCGCCGCTTTTCCCGACGGCGATATCCGCGCCGCCAAAGAACAAACCCGTTTTTCGGACGGCGGACTCGGCGAGAATTTTTTCTTTTTCCGTAGGGATATAGCGGAAAGCCTCCGAACCTTTGGCGATATTCGCGCGGAAATCACGCGGATTTTTGCGGAGGATCGCGCCCGCGGTTTTTCCGTTTATGACGTACACGCGGATATCGAATGAGCAAGAATTTTTTTTGTCCGCGGGTTTGGAATTTTGAGATCCGTTAAAAATGTAAGGATTGTTTTTTATATCGGTATTTTTGGATTCGCCGGGAGTGCGGTCAACGTTTTTTATATCGGTATTTTGAGATTTGTTAAGAGTGAGTTTATTGTTCGCGTTGTTTTTAAATGCGGTATTTTGGGATTTGTTAAGAGTAAGTTTATTGTTCGCACCGTTTTTTAATGCGGTATTTTGAGATTCGCCGGGAGTGCAATCAACGTTTTTTATATCCTTAAACGCGTCCGGGCAGTCGATAAATTCCGCCGATCCGCTCGTGTCGATAAACTCCTGAAAGAGGAGGGGCGCACCCGTTGAACCGACGGTATTTTTTAATTCCGAATAATTTTTCGCGAGATAGACCTGTTCGCCGAGAGAGCCGCGGCGTTCCTTGACGACGACGGGAAAGCGCAATATGCGGCAAACCGTCTTTAAAAAATCCTCTTCGGTATAGCCGATATTTTGGAAGGTCATAGGAGCGACCACGGTTTTGGGCATTCTGATTTTTCCGGCGGTTTTTTCAAGGGTGAGAACGTTCGGTAATTTGCCGCCGCAGACGTTGATTGTATCTTCGTTATCGGATTTTTCAAGGGTGAGCGCGGTCAAGGCTTTGTCGTCGCAAACGTCTATCGCTCCGCTCGAATTGAAAACGCGAAGCCCCATATCCTCCAACATACGGCAGAGAAAAATGTCCTTGTCCCAAAAGATGACGAAACGGCAAGAGGAAAGAAAAGATTTTAAGTTTCCGCCGTTTTTTTGGAATGCGGAATTCAATTTAAGAGGACTCGTTAAGTTTCCGTTGTTTTGCGGTCCGAAATCGGAATCCCGTACGTTTTCGTTTTCGTTATCAGGGTATTCGGAATTGAATTTGACCGCCCCCGGGTTTTCGTTTTTATCGTTTTTGAATTCGGAAATTATCGGATTCGGTATATTTTTGTCTTGCGGAAAGAAAAACAGAATTTCCGTCAATTCGGTATTCTTGACGGGAACGAGCGTAATTCCGCGCGCGCGCGCCGCGTCCGTAAAGCGCGCGGCTGAGCCGGGAAGCCCGTCTTTGTGCAGAAATCCGTTGTATACGATCATCGCGTAGAAATTTTCCATAATTAAATTATACCATAAACAAACCGAAACGCCTAACGGTAGAATTTAAAATTTTGTAAATTTTTTCGCTTGAACGGGAATTTATCGGATAACGTATCCGAGTGAAAACTTTCAATAAAAATTTTTAATGAAAAAAAATGAAAAAATACGTTTTTAATGAAAGAAGACGGGAGAAAACTTTTTCATAAAAAGTTTCGCAACCGTACCCTCTTTTAAAAAAACTTTAATAAAAATATGCCCGATTTAAAATTTAAATAAAAATGCGGAGGAAAACTTTTAATAAAAAAGTTTTCCCAAACGCCTATTTTTCAAAAACTTTTAATAAAAAATATCCGCAAAAAATAATCCTATCAACACAAAAATTGAGAGTTCTAAATTATCGTGATGAAAAGCGTTATCCGTTGCTTTATTTATCGCGAATTTTCAGAACTCTCAAAAAATTTAAACGGAGCAAATCCCCGTCCGCGCGAGAGGGTCAAGGGAGGGGGATCGATTCGGGAATTTTTGTATTATCTATTGACAATAAGGTTTTTTTGTATTATCATATTTATATAAGGATATTTATGTAAGAATATTCATATACGGAGGGGGGTTTTTATGGCTGATTACGGCGATATGCTGGGCAGAAAGGAAATGAGTTTTAAGGGAACGGACGGTTCGGATATGCCCGTGGTGTTCGACCGCGGCGGAGCATACCGATTTTCGGACATACCCGCCGCGCCGCAAAAGGAAAAGCCGCCGGCCGCGCCGCCAAAAGAAAAACGGAGTTATAAAGCCGTGTTCGGAAAACCATATATAGCGTCGCCGTCGGAGGTCGATAAACTGCACGATAAATAGAGTCGGAACGGATAAGGGATAGTTGCGGAACGGACAAGAAAATTTTTTTGAGGGAACGCGCCGTTTTCGTTTCCCGTCATTGTCGACGTAAAAGGTGAAGTTCAAGCGGAACGTTTCGCCGCGCGCTTGGAAGCGTCGAATAAACTTGAACGGATTTTAGAATGCGTCTTTTTTGATATAAACCGCAAGTTTTTTAAAAAGAGTTATTTGAAAATGGTTTTTTAAAGAAGTTTTTTTGAATGGATTTAATTGCCGGAAATTTTTGAAAATGGTTTTTTAAAGAAGTTTTTTCTTAAATGAATTTAAATAAAAAATCACGAAAAATTTTTGAAAAAGGTTATTTGAAAACATTTTTTATGAAGAAGTTTTTCCAAAATAGATTTTTTAATTTTAATTTTAATTGAAAATAGATTTTTTATATGGTATAATATGACGGTTAAACTTTTAAATTCAAACGGCGGAATTCAAAATAAAACGGACGCAAAAGAATTGCGCCTAAAAGAGATGGTTTTAATTTTGCAAATCCCTCAAAAAAAGGAATTATAAAAAATGACCGGTATTTTACCCTTGCTTTTGCTCGCCGTCGGGCTTTCTATGGACGCTTTCGCCGTTTCGATCTGCAAAGGTTTGTCCGCAAAAACGGCGGATTTTAAAAAGTTCGCTTTTACCGCCGCGGTTTTCGGGGGATTGCAGGGGATTATGCCCATTATAGGCTATGTTTTTGGGAGTATTTTTATCGAATATATCGAGGACTATTTGGGTATCGTTTCGTTCGTTATCCTTTTGGTCGTCGGCGCGAAAATGATTTACGAGGGTGGCGTTAGTTTGCGGACGCAGGGAAACCCGGAGAGCGAAAACAAAGAGAGTTTGAAAACCGAAAAGCGAATAAGCGGAGGAATCGGTGAGCAAGCGGGCGCGAAAAGCGTAAAAACCGAAAGTCAAGAGAATCCCGGAACGGGAAATCAAGTAAGCGCGGAAAGTGTAAAGCAAGGAAATTTTGGAATGAAGAGCCGCATAGGCGCGGAAGCCGGTGAACAAAAGGATTCCGGAATCGGTGAGCAAGCGGGCGCGGAAAGCGTAAAAACCGAAAGGCAAGGGAATCCCGAAACCGGAAAGCAAATAAGCCGGACGGTCGGGGATCAAGAGAATTCCGCGAAAAACGGCGGCTTTTCCGTCAAAGAAATCTTCGTTCAGGGCATCGCGACGAGTATCGACGCGCTCGCCGTCGGCGTTTCGCTCCTCAATTTTTCAATCCCGATCGCCGCGTCGGCGGCGGTTATCGCGTCGGTAACCTTTTGTATCTGCTTTTTCGGCGTGTTTTTGGGGCATAAATTCGGCTTGGTATTAAAGACGAAAGACGCGTATGCGGACATTATCGGAGGGATTATATTGCTCGGCATCGGGATAGGCTTTTTGTTTTAGAATTTCCGCGTCGACGGAATTTATGGATTTTAAAGGCGCGGACGCGGCGGGAAATAAAGCGTATGCGGACGGTATCGGAGGGATTATGCCGCTTTGGTATTTGACGGGCTTTTTGTTTTAGGAATTTAAAATTTGTATTCGCAAACCAAAACCGCGGCAAAAGCGGTTTGTTTTTTGGGGTTTTTGTATGAATTTTTGATAAACGACGCTCTTTATGCTTGAAAAATAAACCTCCGTATGTTATAATATCGAAGGTTAAAAGGCTTTGGCTTTTAAACGCCGCTTTTTAGTCCGCTTTAATTTGCGTACGCGGAGTATAAGTTTTTTAAATGAAAACGCGGAAAACGCGGTCGTTTGCGGGAATTTACGCGCATAGGTTTTAAGATCAAAAAAGGAAAACGCGAAAAAATCGCGCTTGTTGTTTTATGAGAAATCCTAAACCCCTGTTTTCGGACGGGAACGCCGACGCCGTTTTGATCGTCGGCGAAATAAATAAATTTTATTTCACGGACTTTGTGAGCGAAAATTCCATACTTTTGCTGCTGCCCGACCGCGCTTTTTTCTTTACGGACAAGAGATATACGGAGGCCGCGACGGAACTTCTCGAAGGCAAGGATAAAGAAAACGCGTCCGGACGAAGCGCGGAATTTCTTAAAAACGGCGCGGAATATAGGGCGTTTCCTAGAACGGAATTGTCAAAAAGCGGAAACGCGGATATGGCGTTCACGGAAGCGGAAATAAAACGCGCGCAAGCGGAATTATCAAAAAACGGAATCGCGGATAGGGAATACGATAAAGCAAAATTACAAAAAAGCGTAAGCGCGGATAGGGCGTTCACGAAAACGGAATTCCTCAAAAACGATGAAAATTTCCCTTGCAAGGTCGTCGATATCACGGGAGAGAATCCCTTCGACACGGTAAAAGAAATCCTTGCGCGCGAAAAAGCCGCCAAAGTCGGCTTTGAAAACGCCACGGTTACGTATGCGGATTATTTGATTTTTGAAACACTCGGCGCCGCGCTCGTCCCCGTTTCCGAACGGATCAGCGCGATGAGGCGCGTCAAATCGGGATATGAAATCGAAAGGACGGCGAAAGCCGCCGAAATCACCGAAAATACCCTCGTCAAAATCACGGAATCCCTAAAAGAGGGTATGACCGAAAGAGACGTCGCGGACGAAATTTTCAGCCGTATGAGAATGCTCGGCGCGGACGGCGTTTCGTTCGAACCGATCGTCGCTTTCGACGCGAATACAAGCCGCCCCCACCACGCCTACGGCGGCGCGAAATTGAAAAAAGGAAGTGTGGTTACGGTCGATTTGGGCGCGAAATATAAGGGATATTGCGGCGATATGACCCGTTCGTTCGCGTTCGGTTCGCGGCGCGATGGCGGCTCCTTGGAGTATGAAAAAATTTACGGGGCGGTTCTGGACGCTCAAAAAACCGCTCTCGATTTTTTGAACGGAGAGATGATTAAAAACCGCCGCGTTTTCGCAAAGGATGCGGACACCGCCGCCAGAAACGTCATCGAAAACCGCGGATTCGGTCGTTTTTTCACCCATTCGCTCGGGCATTCGGTCGGCTTGGAGATCCACGAAGAACCGCGCCTCTCGCAAAAATCCGCCGCCGCGTTGTCTTTGGGCGACGTCGTAACGGTCGAACCGGGAGTGTATCTCGAAAACAGATTCGGGGTCAGGATCGAAGATATGGTTTTGTTGACGGAGAGCGGCGTGAGGAATTTTTATACGATGAGCAAGGAATTGATTTTTTTGTAAGAATATAGAACGGCGCGAAAAAAAGACGGATAAAAGTCCGTTTAGAAAAATAATAAAAAAACGGCTTAAAAACGTGAAAAAAACCATTTAAAAAGATAAAAAAACGGCTTAAAAACGTGAAAAAAGTCATTCAAAAAGATAAAAAACGGCTTAAAAACGTGAAAAAAAGTCATTCAAAAAGGCAAAAAAACGGCTTAAAAACGTGAAAAAAGTCATTCAAAAAGCAAAAAACGGCTTAAAAACCTAAAAAAAGTCATTCAAAAGGCAAAAAAACGGCTTAAAAACAACCGGAAACATAAGAAAAAACAACCGGAAAGCAATCGAAAATACAAGAAAAAACAATCAAAATAAAAAATAAAAAATCGAGAAAAATAAAAACAAAATTCGGAGGTTTACAATGGGATTCGTAAGCGCAGGTGATTTCAAAAAGGGAATTACATTTGAAATGGACGGGAACGTAATGGTCGTCGTCGATTTTCAGCACGTCAAGCCGGGAAAAGGCGCGGCGTTCGTCAGGGCAAAGGTCAGAAACGTCATTTCGGGGAGTTTGGTCGAGCAGACTTTTAATCCGTCCGATAAGTTTGAAACGGCGATGATCGAGAGAAGGGATCTGCAATATCTCTATTCGGACGGCGGGTTGTGCTACTTTATGGACCCCGAAACCTACGAGCAAATCCCCCTCAACGAAAGTCAAGTCGAAAACGCGCTGCTCTACGTCAAGGAAAATACGAACGCGACGATTTCTTTTTATAAGGGTTCGGCGTTTTTGGTCGAACCGCCGAACTTCGTCGAATTGGAAATCACCGACTGCGAACCGGGCGCGAAAGGCGACACCGTAACGAATTCGACGAAACCCGCGACGTGCGAAACGGGACTGGTCATCAACGTTCCGATGTTTGTAAACCAAGGAGACGTCATAAGAATCGATACACGCGACGGCGCGAAGTATATGAGCAGGGTTTAACGTTTAAACCGCGGCAAACGGTATCAGATGTAAAAAATCAAACGGTGTGATTTATTTATTACCGGCGTTGGGTATGAAAAATCAAACGATGCTATTATTTATTATCCGCGTTATTACACGTAAAAAGACCTAAAAAAACAAAAATGAGTTATTCGGGCAAGAAAAAGAGGCATACGCAAGAGGCACGGATCGTAGCGGACGCAAAAAGTGAACGGGTAATATGCCTTGATTTAGGCAAAGGACGCGAGCATGGTTTTAATCTTTACAAGTGATCGCGACTGCCTATAAACGGCGGAATTTTAGCGGGGACGGATAGCGGTTATACCGGGATAAAAAATATCATTCGAATACCGCAATTCCCGCAAAAGGCGGCAAGAAACATAAACTCACACGGGAAGAAAAAGCGAGGAACAGAGAAATATTCCGAGAAAGAGTAATAAATGAAATCGTAATAGGGCGTTTAAAGATTTTTCGTATTCTATCCGAAAAATATCGCGGACGATGGAAGAAATTCGGAATGATATTCAATCTAATTGCCGCCCTTTACAATATCAAAATATCGGGGTTTTAGGAGAGGTTCATTACAAAAACAAACTGCTTGTTATTTTTTCACACCCTCCTTTTAACTCACTTCACGCAACCATTATAAGACCATTTGTAGATTTTTGCAAGTTATGTTATTATGGAATAAGGGGGTATTTTATGAACCTTGAAAATTTAGGGCAGAACAAACTAACAAAAAATTTAAAAATAGAGAATAGTGCAAGAGAAAGCGAAATTTTAGTTGCATGTTTATTGTCAAACACTATATTTAAAAATCAAGAGTTAATAGTTGGGGACGGCGGAAACAATAGCAAAAAAGCAGATATAACAGCAAAGGACAACTCATTTGCGATTGAAGTTGTTTCAAATGAACTTTTACAATCAAGAATAGAAAGTTGTTGTTATTTTAATATAACCGAATTATCGTATGAATATCAAAAAAATTTAGAAAAGAAACTATCAAAATTAAATAAGGGAAACTATCAAAATTCGCCACAGCGGATTTTTCTTGCTGTTGATAGTATGCAAAACTTGCATAATTCAATACTTGAAAATCGCTCACGAAAAAAACTTAATAATGAAATTGCCCAAAAATATGCTACTACTTTTCGTGATATTATTATTCTTGATAGATGTGGGATTTTATCAAATAGAAAATTCAAAAAATATGAATTTGAATTAAAAAACTTCGTGTTAAATGTAGAGTGTGAATTGTTAATAGATTTAGAAAAATATGAATAATATTTTTCATTAAAAGGAGATAAGCAAAATATGAACAAACCGAATAAGAGCAAAAGAGAGCGTTTGCGTAGATACGGCTTTATTATAAGCAACACGTTTCTTTCATATTTACGGCAAAGCAGATAGTGGCAAAACAACCTATCCGCAACGAGTTTTAGGTTTACCGCCTATGGCAGTTGCAAAAATAACCGACAGCACCGCCGAAAAGATTTTTGACAACTATAACGGGCAAGATTATATTTTGTTTGGCGAGTTTATGGGCAAAATCCCAATAATAAGATTGAACGATTATTTAGATGGTCAACCATTATGGCTTGCTGCAAGATATGGGGATAACACAATTTAATTGCGTATGGTAGTTTTTGTTATCTATCCTTGTCGCCGTGAAAAGATTGCACAATTTCGCCTTTACACGCAGTGGATAAAAAGGTATAATTATTTATTACCGGCGTTGGGTATGAAAAATCAAACGATGTTATTATTCATTGTTTTAAAGAACGGTTTTTTGACCGTTCTTTCGTTTTTTTATAGGCGTACCGTCTTTTTTTGGTTTTTCCGTTTTTTTTACGGGCGTACCGTCTTTTTTTGGTTTTTCCGTTTTTTACGGGTGAGCCGTCTTTTTTTGATGTTTTTTGCATTCAAAAATGCGGCGGTCAAACTTTTAAATCAAGCGTATTTTTGATTTAAAACCGCTATATATAAACGCGCGGCGGTAAAATGCCGCCGTACAATCAAAATTCCGTGCCGTCGGGAAAGACTATTTTTGAAATATATTCCGCGCCTAATTCCGCGGCGATATTTTCCAATTCGTCTTTTGAGAATTTATCCGTTTTTAGGCGTTGACAAAAAGCCGATTGCGAAATAAAAAGACGGCGGGCAAGTTTTGCCGCGCTTATTTTGGCGTGAATTATCGCGAGTTTGATTTTTTGCGAGTTTTTCATAACGACCTCCGTGATTTTCGGGGGATAGTTGAACGTTGTATTTTTAGAATTTAAATAACGGCGTACGGGAATAAAAGCGTAACGGGAGTGAGGATCTTTGAAAGAGCGGTAAATATAATACCGTTTTGAAGCGCGAGGAGAAAAACTATCTTTGAAATAGTTATGAGAATAGCGTTCTTGAAAGAGCGGTAAATATAATACCGTTTGAAAGCGCAAGGAAAATAATATTTTAGTATAATATCATTATAAACTAATCTTTGCGTGTTGTCAATATGATTTTTGTAAAAAAAGTATAAAAATTTAAATTTTTTCAAAATTAACCTTTAAATATTTGTAAAAGTTTAGGAAAACACATATATTCCGCATAAATATAAAAAAAAACTTATATATATGCGCTTGAAAATTTTACAAAAATCCGCCGCATAAGGCAAAAAACAATGGAAAAGAGATGGAAACAAAAACGGAGATAACAAATTTTGTAAAAAATAACGGCAAAAACGGCGGTAAAAAAATCAAGAAGGTATTGACTTTTCGGCTTCGCGGCGGTATAATATCCGTATAAAAAAACTTTTAGAACCGCAAAGACAAAGACGCGGTATAAATTAAAATCAACGCCGCGGCGGCGTCGGCGGCGTGTCGGATCGGTCGACGGTAGATTTTTCCGAAGGGGACGGGGAGATTTGAGATTTTAGCGGCGGAGTGCCGGGATTGAAATTGTTTTTATAAGGTTTTTGAAACGGGATCGGTAAGTTTTGGGGTTTTGGCGGAGATGCGCCGGGATTAAAGTTGTTTTCTTAAAATTTTCACGAAACGGGGTAGGGAAGTTTAGGATTTTGGCGGAGACGCGCGGGTCTTAGAATTTTTGCCGGGGCGTAAACCGTTGACAAAATGATTATTTTGCAATACAATATTATAGCGGTTCATTGTGAAAACGAATTTAAAAGAGGTAAGTTAAGTTTTAGGACGAAAATAAATTTGAAAAAATAGAAAAAGAGATAAATCAAACGAAAAGAATAAATTCTAAAAAATAAAAAAGGCAAACTAAGCGAAAAGAATAAATTCTAAAAAAAACGAAAAATCGGAAAAACGGGAAGAAAAAATCGGTACGGATTATGAAAAAAATCGAATTAGTTATCAAAATCGGCTCGATGGCGTTGATCAACAAGGATTATAACGACATAAATTACAATATTTTCGCCAGATTGTCGCGCGAATTGCGTCCTGGTTACGCTCTGGTTTCGTCGGGCGCGACCGAAATCGGACGGCTCGACTATATCAAACGCAACGGGCGCGAGTTGAAAGAAAGCGAAACGGACAGCGAAATCAAAACGGACTACTCCGCGCAGGGGCAGTCCGTCCTTATGCAAAATTACCGTCAGTTCGTGGACAGCAAATTCAGCCTCAGGCAGATTTTAGTCGAACATCAACACTTCAACGACAAGGCGAAACGCGAACATTTGAAGGATATGCTCCTCAGATGCCCCGCTCAAAACGCCGTTCCGATCATAAATTATAACGACGCGGTGTCCGACGAGGAAAACCGGAAAATGGAGATTCAGGCTATGCGGCGCGAAGGTCAAAAAACCGTCGAATGCGTGGATAACGACGAGACCGCGGCGCAAATCGCCTGCCTTTTGGGGTGCGAAACGCTGTTGATCTTGACGGGTACGGACGGGATTTACCGCGTTGCGTCCGATCCGTCCACGCTCGTGGAGAACGTTTTTGCGGAGAACGCGGAAAAGTTGGTCGCGGAAGTTTGCGAATTGCAAAAAAGTTGCGTCGGGGCAAGCAGAAAGGGGGCATTCGGGGCGTTGGCAAAACTTGAATATATCAAAGAACCGCTAAGACGCGGAATCAAAGTCATCATTTCAAACAGCGCGTTTAAGGTGGACGATATATTGAGCGGAAAGGCGAGAAGAACGGCGTTTTATTTGAAATAGGAAAGGGTTTTACTTGAAATAACGGCGGTTTTTGTTTGGAATAACGGCGGTTTTTGTTCGGAATAACGGCGTTTTTTGCTTGGAATAACGGCGGTTTTTGCTTGGGAATTTAGAATAATAAAAAAATAAAAGGCAGAAGTTTCGCGGCTTTTGCCTTTTATTGTTATTATTATACTAATATCGGCGTTTTTAATGCGCGCGGTGTACTAATTAAAAGTTTAATCGGTATATGTCCGTTTCGTTCGGTAAATCGTAGCCGGGTATGGGTTTTTTGAAAAAGAACAGTCCTACGCCGCCGATACCGATATGGCTTGCCATAACGCCGCCGAGAGGAAGAATGAGGGTTTTCGCTTTCGGTTCCGCCTCGTGAACCATCTGTTCAAATTGCTTTGCGGTCTCCAAGTCGTCCGCGTGCTGGATCGCGACAAGTTGCGCCGGGAAGTCTTTGACTTTTTCGGCGAACGTTTGAATCATCGAACGCAAAACGGCCTTTTTCCCCCGAACGAGTTTCATAAGATTCATATTTTTGTCGACGATGTTAAATATCGGTTTGATTTGAAGCAAGTCGCCGATACGCCCTTTGAGCCGGTTTAAGCGGCCGCCTTTGACAAGCCAGCTCAAAGTGTCGACCGTGAACATATGCTGCATTTGCGAAATCATTTCTTCTATAAGCGATACGACGTTTTCGTACCGTTCGCCCAGCGCGATTTTGCGCGCCGCTTGAAGGGCGATCAAACCCGACGCCGCGCCCCCGCCTTGGGAGTCGATCACCGTAAGTTTTCGTTCCGGAAACTTCGCGCTAAGTTCTTTCGCGACCATTTGCGCGGCGTTATAAGTTCCGGACATCCCGCTTGAAAACGAAAAATAAATCAAGTCGCCGCCGCTTTCACAAACGCTCCGGAACAATTCTTCCGTATCCGCGAGATTGATTTGCGAAGTCTTAGGAACGACCCCGTCCCGCATTTCTTCGTACAGCCGGTCAATCGTAATGTCGACGCCGTCTCTGTAACTCTTGCCGCCGATGATGATTTGCAGCGGAAGAACCGCAATCCCGTACTTTTCAATCAGCGTTTCGGGCATAGCGCAGGTGCTGTCGACGATTAGTTTGATTGGATTCATAACTTCCCTCCTTTATAATTACCGTGAAATGATTACCGTGAGAACACTATCCGCTAAAAAATAATTGACAATAGTGTCTATAAGTGTTATTATAATCGATAACGGTAGTTTAATCAACCATAAATTTTCATTATGAGTCGGTTAAACGACTAAAATTAAAAAGAGGCGTTTATTTTGATTAATAAAAAGGATTTGAGGTTTGTAAAAACCGAACGGTTGATTGAAAAAACCTATATAGATATAAAAAGGAAAACCCGCGCGCCCGTAAAGGTGAGCGAATTGTGCGCCGCGGCGTTGATCAACAAGAGTACGTTCTATTCTCATTACGAAACTATAGACGCGCTCGACGAACATATCTGTATGAAAGAAGCGGCGAATATGCTTGAAAATTGCCCCGATATAGATTCGGCGTTCACGGATACCGCCGTTTTTGTGAGGTCTTTGGTCAAAACGATACAAAAAAACTTTTATATGACGAGCGTACTTTTCAGAAACGACCCCATCCGACTGTTGAACCTAATCGAAACCTGCCTATTGAAACGCTATTTGCACGGCGGCGAATCGCCTCAAACGGAGATGAAAATTATATTCGCCATAGGCGGCGCGGCAAGACTGCTGTTTATCAAGCAGAACGAGGAACGGATAAATATGGCGGCGCGGCTTATAAAGGAAATAATCGATTCCAAAGAGGATTGATAGGGCGTGTGTGCGTACCGCCTCAATTCTTTTTAGAATCGATTTGAAGTTATTTTTTTTGCGGTTGGTTTAGGAAAGCCGCTTACCGTCTTAATTTTTTTAGAATCGATTTGAATTTATTTTTTTTGCGGTTGGTTTAAGAAAGCCGTTTACCGCCTCAATTCCCTCAAAATCGACCGGCATTTATTTTCAGAGGCGATTAATTCCGAAAGTCCGTTCAAGTAACTTTCGTTTATTTCGTTATTGATCAGGTAATCAAAATTTTGGTCGAGTGTTTTTTGCAGCGACGCGAGCATATTATACGCGCCGACGTACGTCCCGCGTGTTATCGACGGTCTTTTTACGCGCGTTTTTTCGGGCGAAAGCCTGTCGAAAAGGTTGTCGGTTTCTTTTAGGTTGATTTCTTTGAGAGCGAGGAGCGAGGCGATTTGACCGCGGAGTTTGCCGTCGGGCGGCAGGCTGCTCATATAGGTCAACAGGGCGGCTTGGTCGTGCAGGATAATGCGGACGTTTTTTAGGGTATTCGTAAAGAATAACAGATTTCTGTAATTTTGCGCTTCCTTTTCGCCGCCGTTTCGGTTTATATTTTGGTTTTGATTTGAATTTTGATTTGAATTTTGGTTTTGATTCGGATTTTGATTTATATTTCGGCTTGAATTTCGGTTTGAACTTTCGTTTTTTTCGCCGCTTCGCTTTTCGGGATACCGAAAGAGTCTGTTCGCGTGTTCTTGTATATTGTTCGCGTTGGGGTTGCCGTTTCGGTTGAACCGCCCCGGGGATTCTTGAATATCGTTTACGCCGCCGTTTTTTGGGGGCGGAAGAGAGTTTTTTGAAGTATTATTATACAGAATTCTGTTATTTTGCTGCCCTTGCGCGGCGTTTTGATCCGTAAAGACATTATTTAAGCCGCTCGGGTCATTATAGCCGCCGCTCGGAACGCTTCGATTTACGCCGCCGTTTTGGATATTCAGATCAATATATAGGTTATTATCGCTTTGATTTGCGCCGTCGTTTTGGGCGTTTCGATCAATATAGGCGTTATTATTGTCTTGATTTATGCCGCCGTTTTGGGCGTTTCGGTCAATATAGGCGTTATTATTGTCTTGATTTGCGCCGCCCTTTTCTCCGGGGTAATAATTTTGTTCCTCATAGAGCGCGTCGTCCTCGGTATCGTTTTCGCGCCGCCCGAAGTCGCCCGCGTCGGGAAAGAGGTACGAAAGGTCGTATTGGTTTTCAAAATCGACGATGGAGCGTTCGGCGTCGTACCCGTTCTCGGGAAAACCCGGCTCGAAATCGATTTTTTCGCCGTCGTTCGGAAATTCGGATTCGGAACCGTTTTTTCCGTTATTATTTTGGAAATCCGGTTTAGAACTGTTTTTTCCGTTTTTTCCGGCGGCGTTCGGTTTAAATCCGTCCGCTCCGTTTTCGCTCCCGATGTTTTCCGAACCGTCGAACGAACCTTGAAATTCACCGTCCGGCAGTATTTTTCCGAACGGATTTGGATTGTTTCGGTTATTTTTTTGGCTTTGGTTATCGGTTTTGTTTCGGTCGTTTTGATTATTTTCTAAGTTTTGACCGACGTTTAGGTTTCGGGATTCCGCTTGATCGGCGTTATTTTGTCGGTTTTGGTTGTTTTCTAAGGCTTGACCGGCGTTTGGATTTTGAAGTTCGGTTTGATTTAGACCGTTTTCGCGGTCCGTACCGTCGTTAAAGTCCACTCCGCCGTCCCCGTCCTTTGGAATAATTATGTACGCCGCGGAATGGTTGCCGTAGACTTTTTGCCGCATTTTATAATACCCGTCGGGGCAGTCGTTTTTGTTCGGCGCGGCGTTTTGCGGATTTAGCACCGCGTTGTATTCCTTCGCCATATTTTTTATATTTTCCAAAAAGGGAAGTCCGTCAAATTCCATAATTCTGTAATATTCTCCTCGAAAAATTTAAAACCCGTATCTTAACGAATAAGAAACGGCGGATTTTAGAGAGATTTTACGCCCTCTTAACATTGTATGATAACGCCTTAAAATTTGATATTTTTTAAGAAAACTCAAAAATTCAATTCAAAAAAGTTAAATTTCTGAACGAAAAGTACAAAAAATGTGTCGAAAAACAGATTTTTTTGTAAAAAAAAGGCGTCGTTTTTGTATCTGAAAGGCTCAAAAATGAGGGTAAAATGTATATTTTACCCAAAAAACGACCTTGAAACGTTCTTTTTTGCAAATTTGTGTTAAATTGTGTAAATTCTGCATAAAGGCTTGACTTATCTAAAAAATGTGGTATAATTACATTGAGGTAACTGTGTATGAAAAGGAAAAAAAGTGATAAAGTCTTTTTCGCGGCTTCCGCCGCGGCCGTCTTTTTGCTCGCGTTTCTTTTCACCGCGGCGTTCGGAGGAGGGCTTTCTTTGAACGGTTTAGCGGCGAATTCCGCGCTCGCGGCGGGCGCGCCCGACGCATCCGGGCTGTTTTTGTGTTTCGGGATTTTGATATCGCTGTCTTTCGTCGGGCTGATATTCCTTTTACGCTTTAAGAAAAAAGAGAATTCGGGGGAAAAGTCCGCCGTTTTTGAAGAACCCGAGGCGGAAAAGGACGGCGAACCCCTTCCTTTCGATATCGTCGAGAGCGAAGCCGAAGACGGAGACGACGAAATCCCCGACGAGGAAATCTACATAATCGACGAAAGCACGTTTACCGAGGCTCCGCAAGCCACGGGGAGCGTCATTGTTGAGGAAACGCCCGAGGAAAAAGCGGAAAAAGCCGAAAAAGAAAGAATCGAAGCCGAAAAGGCGAAAGCCGAAGCGGATAGGATTGAGGCGGAAAGGGCGAAAGCGAAAGCCGAAAAAGAGAGGATCGAAGCGGAGAAAGCGAAAGCCGAAAAAGAGAGAATCGAAGCGGAGAAAGCGAAAGCGGAAAAAGAGAAAATCGAAGCGGAAAAAGCGAAAGCCGAAAAAGAAAGAATCGAAGCGGAGAAGGCGAATGCCGAAAAAGAAAGAATCGAAGCGGAGAAGGCGAATGCCGAAAAATTAAAAAAAGAACAAGCCGAAACGCTTGACTCGAAAAATTCCGAATTGGTCGCGGCGGCTTTGGCTGACGAAACGCCGGCGGCTTTTGATATTTTTTCGGAGGGCGGTTCGGACAATTCGCCGGACGGCGGTTTTTTCTCGATCGAGAGTTTGATCAAAGAAGCGGCGGAAGAAGCCGAAGCCGAAAAAGCGACGAGAGTTAAAACCGATAAGGAAATTAAGGACGCCGCAAAATTTTTGGGCGTCGAAAACTTGATCAAAGAAGCCGAGGAAGCGTCCGCAAAACCGAAAACCGAAAAAGAAAAGAAAAATAATGAGGAATCGGAAAGATTAAAGAGAGAGAAAGCCGAACAAGCGGAGAAATTAAAGAAAGAGAAAGCCGAACAAGCGGAGAAATTAAAGAAAGAGAAAGCCGAACAAGCCGAAGCATTAAAGAGAGAGAAAGCGGAACAAGCGGAGAAATTAAAGAAAGAGAAAGCGGAACAAGCGGAAAAAATAAATAAGGGAAAGACGGAGAGGAAAAACGAGGAAACCGAAAAACTAAAAGCGGAAAGAGCGGAGCAAGCGGAGAGATTAAAGAAAGAGAAAGCCGAACAAGCGGAGAGATTAAAGAAAGAGAGAGCGGAACAAGCCGAAGCATTAAAAAGAGAGAAAGCGGAACAAGCGGAGAAATTAAAGAGAGAGAAAGCGGAACAAGCCGAAGCGTTAAAGAAAGAGAAAGCGGAACAAGCCGAAGCATTAAAAAGAGAGAGAGCGGAACAAGCGGAGGCATTAAAAAGAGAGAGAGCGGAACAAGCGGAGAAATTAAAAAGAGAGAAAGCGGAACAAGCGGAGGCGTTAAAGAGAGAGAAAGCGGAACAAGCCGAAGCGTTAAAAAGAGAGAAAGCCGAACAAGCCGCCAAATTGAAGCAAGAGAGAGCCGAGGAAGCCGAGCGGCTGAGGGCGGAGAGGCTTGCGGAGTCCGAACGCGCAAAGATCGAGGCTGAGGAGCGGTTGAGAGCCGAGCGCGAAGCGGCGAGAAAGATCGCGGAGGAGCGGCTGCGCGGCGAAGCGGACAAACTTTTGCGCGGACGACCCGACGGGTACAATCCTTACGTGAGGAAGGAACTGCTGTATAACAAGGAAACCGATGAGGTCGCGATCGTTACGATGGGCGAATATAGACCGTCGCAGTTTACGGAGAGGGACGAAAACGGGGAAATCGTTGTGAAATAGCGGCGGTTGGTTAGCGGTTAGCGGAAATTTTGAGGTCAATAAAAATAGAAATTTTTTTACCGAATGTCGGGAATTATAAGGGAAAATCTTAGCGGACAATTTAATAATGTCGAAATAGATAAGTCCGCCCCACCCCCTATTCCCCTCCCACGGAGGGGAATAGCGGATAAAGAACAGACAGCGGAATTCAAAAGTAATTGACACGGCGAAAATCGATATAGGTAATCAAGCGGACGGTAAAATAAGGCCGCCCCACCCCCTAACCCCCTCCCACGGAGGGGAATAGCGGAAAAGAATAGATAGCGGAATTCAAAAGCAATTGACACGGCGAAAATCGATATAGGTAATCAAGCGGACGGTAAAATAAGTCCGCCCCACCCCCTAACCCCCTCCCACGGAGGGGAATAGCGGAAAGGAATAGACAGCGGAATTCAAAAGTAATTGACGCGGCGAAAATCGATATAGATAATCAAACGGACGGTAAAATAAGTCCGCCCCACTCCCTAACCCCCTCCCACGGAGGGGAATAGCGGAAAAGAAAAGACAGCGGAATTCAAAAGCAATTGACGCGGCGAAAATCGATATAGATAATCAAGCGGACAATTTAATAGCAAAAATCGATATAGATAATCAAGCGGACGGTAAAATAAGGCCGCCCCACCCCCTAACCCCCTCCCACGGAGGGGAATAGCGGAAAAGAATAGATAGCGGAATTCAAAAGTAATTGACACGGCGAAAATCGATATAGGTAATCAAGCGGATGGTAAAATAAGGCCGCCCCACCCCCTAACCCCCTCCCACGGAGGGGAATAGCGGATAAAGAATAGACAGCGGAATTCAAAAGTAATTGACACGGCGAAAATCGATATAGGTAATCAAGCGGACAATTTAATAGCAAAAATCAATATAGATATCAAGCGAACAATTTAATAGCAAAAATCAATATAGATATTCAAGCGAACAATTTAATAGCAAAAATCAAAAAACAAGCAACAAAGCGAAAGCGATAACAAAAAAACAAGCAACAAAGCGAAAGCGATAACAAAAAACAAGCAACCAAACAACAAAAACAAACAAAACAAGCAATCAATCAAACAACAAAATAAAGGAGTATGGCTTTATGTTGAGCAAAATCGCCGCGTTTTTCGCGGCAAAAAAGGTATTACTTATAAACATAGCGATTGCGGTAGCCGCCGTTATGTTCACGGGGTCTTTTATCACGCTTTCCGTTTTGACGGCGAACGAGGTTAAGAGATCGAGAGAGTTCGAGCAGAAGGTCGACCAATTGGTTGACACGACGGATCGGGACAAGGTTCTGGAAGATATTTTGAAAGAACTTGAACAGATTCAAAAAAATCAGGGCAACGCCGCTGTTTCTAAGGACATCACGGACATTAAAACGTTGATCAATGATTTGGACGCGAAAATCGGCAAGCAGACCGAAACCGTTACGACCGACTTGACGGGGGTTCAAACGACCTTATCGAGTCAAATCGCCGGTATTTTGAACGATCTTGCCGGCCTTCAAAAGGAATTGTTGGGCGACACGGAGAACCCAGAGGATAAAGGGCTTATCAATTCTCAATTTGAGGATCTTTATGCGCTTATCGGTGATAGAGAGGCGGAACTCAGAGCGTTTATCGGCGAAGCGATCACGGCATACGGCGAATTGACGGAAACCCTCGGCGGAATTTCGGGACAGTTGACGGACGCGGCGGATACGGACACAATCGCGTATAAGTTGGCGGCGGCGCAAGAAAGCATCACGGCGATACAAACCGATCTCGCTTCGGCGGTTGCGGAAATCAACGCGATAAAGGGTTTGTTTACGGAATCCGTACCCGTATTGGACGAGAACGGCGATCCCGTATCAGACGAGAACGGCGATCCCGTTATGCAAGACGTTTTGGGCGGCGAAGCCGGCGCGATCTTGAAAGATTTGCAAGAGAAAATCGGCGGAATCGACAAAACGGTAGAGGATCTTTTCATTACAACCAAAACGATTGACGGAGTCAAAACGGACGTCTTGGGCGGCAAAATCGGCGGCGTGATTCAAGGCTTGATAGACGCGGGTCTGGCAAGGCTGGACAAAGTAATGCTTACCACCGGCAACATCAAGGGAATTTTAAACGACGGTGAATTGGAGATCAATAAAGCCCTCGAAAAAATACAAGATACCCTTAAAATCATTCAAGGCGAACAAGACGTTATCGAGGCGCAAGATTGGATCAGAGAGGTACTCGCGGAGGCGTTGAAAGAGTTTTATGAGACATACAACGGCAAAGTAAACTTCTTGGATTTAATAAGAGAGATAAAAGGTGAAATCACGCCCGCAAGCGTTACCGGCGATGAAGCCGTATACGCGGCGGACGAGGAATATCTCTTCGACCGTATCGGATACGACTATGAGACTTGGTTCGGCACGAAGAAAGACGAGGACGGAAATCCGGTAAAAAAACCTTTGACGGGAATCGACCTTGCGACCGTGAAGTCGATCGACACTCTGCGGTTCAATCTCAGCAGGGCTTTCAGTTTTGAAACCGAAAATCTGACCAAAAAGGTTAAGGAAATAACATGGGCGGAAATTACGGAAGTCCGCGTCGAATGGGCGGAAGCGGTCTTTGACGACCTTTTGAACGGGGATGTGGAGTATGTTACGGCACCCATAGAAACAAGCAAAGAGGCTTTTATCGCCTACATAAGGAGTTTGGAATATACCAGCGACACGGATGCCGACGGTAACAAGGTCGCCGATCGTTTGGGCGAGGAACTGCTTTTGAAACTTTTGGGCGAGAACAAAGACGGAAATAAAACGGAAGATGGAATCGTTGATGAATTAAAAGAAAAATTTGACGCGCAAAAATATATCGCCGCGCTTAAAGACAAAATCGAAACTTTGGTTCAAGCGTATTACGACACGATTGACGACGCGGACAACACCGCCGACGATAAGATAAGCGTCTTAGAGGATAAATACTACGCCTTTGCCGATTGGTTCTTCGATCCCGATAAATTGGACAAGAATCTTGACCTTGACAAGATCGTAGAATACGTTTTGACGGGCGTGAAGGATTACGACATATCGAAAGCCGCTCTGACGAACGCGGTCAAACTGAAAATCTATATCGCGGCAAGCGACTATTGGCTGGATTTGATCGATGAGGAAATGACGAGAATTAAGGCGACGAAAGCATACGACGAAAATCAGATCCAAAGTAAACTTGAAAATACGGTTCTCAATAAAATAACCGCGGTCAGAGGAACGACGGTCAACAAAGATTCGACGCTTGAAGAACTTGCGGAGGCGATCGTAAAAGAAGGTTCGGATATTTTCTTGTCGAAAGCCAAAGCCGCAAACGGAACGATAATCAGAGAGAAAGCGACAGAGGCTTACTTGTCGCTTGCGAAAAACTCCGCCGCGACGCAAAAACTTATCAATCAAGCGGTTATCGACTATTATTTGACGATCAACGACGACAACGACCCCGAATATATCAGAATTCAAGCCCTCGAAAAAAATGAGGGTGAAACGGACGCGGAGTTTGCGGATAGGGTATATGCGGCTTACTTGGCGTATATCAGACCCGCGACTTATCTCAACTATACGTACCGTATATATTTCAGGAGTGCAAGCGCGTGGGTGTTTACAAATCTCACGGACGCGGCGGCAATAAGCAACGCGGAATATGAAGAAGTGTTCGCGACGGTCTACGCGTCTTTTGAGAAAGAGGACGGAACGGTCGGGTACGGTTTGACGGAAGCCGTGAAAGAGCATATCTTTAAGAAAGGACATATCGTCGGCTTGACGAGACTCGTAACCGCCGAAGTCGCGGCTATTAAGGCTCTCGGAATATGCGTAAACGCGGACGTAGATACTTGGGGTAATAATTTGAAAGGTTATCTCAATGATTTGGTATGGGATGATCCGTCCGACAACAACGATAACGGAATCGACGACAGAGAGGCGACCGACTTTATTTTGAGATTGAAAGCGTATGAAGGGTTGGTTGTGGACGAAACGAAAGTTGACGATTTGAAAACGGCGATCGGGGACGCGTTGGACGCTTTCTATACGGATTGGTTTAGCGACGCTTCCACGTATAATGCGGACGACGGCACTTATGCCGACAATATCGCCTCCGTCGGATATACCCCCGAGAAATGGTTCGGCGCGGACGCGGACGGCTTTAAAGCGTTTGCGGACATAACGAGCGATGATCTTACGAACGCCGAATTGATCGCGGGGCTTGTGAAAATCGGAACGGGCAACGCTTCGGCTTTCACTATCAGCGACGCCTTAAAGCAATACACACTCGATCAAACAAAGATCGCGTGGGTAAGCACCTTGGAAACTTTGTTCGGTTTGTTTGAGAGTGATCAAGACTTCCCGGGCAGATGGAACTTCGGAAAGCCCGGCTACGCTTACGCCGACTACTATAATGATCAAGTATTAAAGTTAAAAGGCGGCCTTATCGATTACTTAAACGGCATTTTGCTCCCCAAAGATAAACCCGATGAAACACTCGGAACGACCGCGAATGAATACGCAATGGCGCAGTTCGGAACACTTTTGGATAACCCGAAAGGCGTTCTGCAAGCCAAAGCGAAAACCGATATTTTGGACTTGATTCAAGCGTACTATGACGACGGTTTAGATGATACGGACACGGACAAAGATGATGACTCCGCCGCATATCTCTGGCTGTTAGAGTCTGACTACGGCGCGGAAGGGAAATTCGGCTATCAAGGCTCATATTGGTTCGAGAATATCGTCAACGCCGCGACATACTATGACGTAACCGACGAGGACGGCAATATTACAAAAGGCTTCCTCTCACTCGTGAAAGAGGTATATACGGTTGCCGGAGACGGAACGAAAGCCTTTACGGACAATGCGGTAAAAGCAAAAATCGTAGAAAGAGTGTACGCGCAATGGGTGAGATTCTTAGGCGAAAAGATAACGGAAATGACGGCGGACGGAACAATCATTGTTCCCGACGACTTGAAAGACCTCGCCAACGGCTATAAGTCCTATTGGGAGAAAGACCCGACGGTCAAAGCGGCTTATGATGCGATCGTAGCCGAATTCGCAAAAGTCAAAACAATCGGCGATGACGGAAAAGCGGGCATAACCGCCGATCAAGCGAGAGAGTTCTATACGAAAATATTGACGCGCGCCGCCGACGCGGCAGTGAAACTTATCACGATCGACGAGAGGAAGGCAAGCGTGAAAGAGCCTTTGGAAAACGCTTTGAACGCATACTATGCGACAATATATGACGACAGCGAGGATCATACATATAACCAAAGACTTGAATATTTCGGATATGCGTATGAAACGTGGTTCAGCCTTGACGGAGTATCGGTCGAAAACGCAGACTCTTATGACGCTTACCTTATCGCCCTTAAAAAATTCATAGACGCGGACGGAAATCTTGTCAACACCGAAAAAGAAAGAGTCTACGACGCGGCAAACAAGGCGTGGCAAAAGAGCCTGACGGAAGCATATGAAGAATATCAAAAAAACTATTTAGAATATGACCTAAAACTTTTATATGAACAAGCGATGGAGTATATTCAATCGGGACGCTATGACGCGGAAACCGTCATAACGGGAAGAATGGCAAGAGAGTATGCGGAAAACTTGTTTGAAAATGCGGGATTGACAGACAAAGAGAGCATTCAAGGAGAAATCACCGCAAAGAAAGAAGAAGTCAACGGAGCAAATGATTATTATGCGACCGATATAGACGCATTCGTGAACGCGGTAGACACGGCGTATGCGGCGGAAAACGCAACCGCGGCTTCCGTTATAGGGACGTTGAATGCCGAATTCGCTAAACTTGTCAAAATATCCGGTATCAGAGCGGAAGCGGCTATCACCGAAGCGGACTACTACGCCAAAGACTATGAGGAATATACAACCGCGGTAACCGCCGCGGTCAACGACCCGGACGGCAACAAAACGGGCGCGGCGGTAAGCGCGGCAGTCGCGGCACTCAAAAACGGAATGAACGGTAAGAAAACCGCCGACGTTGAGGCTTTGATCGAAAATCTGTATAGCGGGAAAGTAGGTTTCGGGTATCCCGAGGAGGTATTGAATGGCGTTCGCGAGGAAGCGAATAAAATAAAAGATAACGCAACGAGCGCGCAAGACGCGATCAACCAAATCAACGAACTGTTCAATAACCTCAAAAATAAGGAGGAACTTGTCGAGGAAGTCAATAAGCAAATCGATGAGATCGAGGAAAGATCGCCGATTTTCGGATACGCAGGCAAGAGCAGAGAACTGGCTCGCACGAGAGCAAATCAACTTGTTGAACAAGTTGAAAAAGCCGGCGAATATATAACGGACAAGGAAATTCAACAAATCATTCTAGATTTTGTGAGTTACGCCGACAGTGCGTTGTATGACACTTCACTCCTTGGTTTGCCACCGGCAGCACAATCATTCGCTAATTTAAATACGACGGAAAGATATTACTACGATGCAACCGTTGCTATCGACAATAGACTTGCTCAACTAAAAGCGCAAGCGTAACGGCTAAAAATTACTCACTCCGAAAAGTCCTCTCCGCAGGAGGGGATTCAAGGGGTGGGGCGACCGTTTGAAAAAACCTAAAAACACATAAAAAAATCGACGGAAACACCCTCCGTCGTTTTTTTTTATAACCGAAAATCCGCTTCCTTATCCCCTCCCACGGAGGGGAATGTAAGGATAATAAGTAAAATGTAGTTTTAGCGGTATAATTAATAAAAGTTTTTGGAAAAGAAACGGAAAATGAAATACTTGAAAATTACTAAAAGTTTTTAGAAAAGGGTTTGGAAAAGACTTTTTTCAAAAAGTTTTTCCCGAATAAACACAGATAAAAAACACAAAAAGTTTTTCCGAATAAACAGAAATAACAAATTACTAAAAGTTTTGGAAAAGGGTTTGGGAAAGACTTTTTTCAAAAAGTTTTTCCCGAATAAATACAGATAAAAAACACTAATTTTCAAAAAGTTTTTCCCGAAATAATTTAAATTCTAAAAAATACAAACGAAAAAATTCAAGCGGTTTCGATATTTGCCGCGGCTTGGAGGGCGAGAATTTGGACGGCTTCTTCGCGGAGTTTATATTTTTGGATTTTTCCGCTGGCGGTCGTGGGAAAAGACTCGACGAAACGGACATATTTGGGTACTTTATGGCGTGAGATACGTTCTTTCAGGTATTCCTTTATTTCGTCTTCGGAGAGGGCGCAGCCGTCTTTTTTGACCACGACCGCCATAACTTCCTCGCCGTACTGCGCGCTCGGCACGCCGACGACTTGGACGTCGCGCACTGCCGGGTGGGTGTGGATATATTCCTCGATTTCTTTGGGATAGATATTTTCGCCGCCGCGTATAATCATATCCTTTATGCGCCCGACGATTTTATAATATCCGTTTTCGTCGCAGGAGGCGAGATCGCCCGTATGGAGAAATCCGTCCGAATCGATGACGGCGGCGGTCGCTTCGGGGAGTTTATAGTAGCCCTTCATAATGTTGTAGCCGCGCGCGCAGAACTCGCCCGCGGTATTCGGCGGCAAAACCGCGCCCGTTTCGGGATCGACGATTTTTGCTTCTACGAAGGGCAGAGTGCGCCCCACGGTGGAAACGCGGCGTTCCAAAGGGTCGTCGACGGTCGTTTGAGTGCAGCCCGGAGAGGACTCGGTTTGACCGAATACGATCGTAATTTCTTTCATATTCATTTTTTCAACGACGTCGCGCATAGTCTTGACGGGGCAGGGCGAACCCGCCATAATGCCCGTCCGAAGATGCGAAAAGTCGTATTTGCCGAAATCCGCGTGTTCCAACATCGCGATAAACATCGTCGGAACGCCGTTGACCGCCGTGCATTTCTCACTCGAAATCGCGTGCATAACGCTCGTCGGGCGGTAATACTCGACGGGAATCATCGCGGAACCGTGCGTAACGCAGGCAAAAATGCTCAAAACTAAACCGAAACAGTGGAAAAACGGCACGCATATGCAAAATTTGTCCTTTTCGGTCAGTTTCATACAGTCGCCGATACTCTTTCCGTTGTTGACAAGGTTTAGATGAGTCAGCATAACGCCTTTCGGAAAACCCGTCGTGCCGGAAGTGTATTGCATATTGATCACGTCGTCGGGGTCGAGAGAGGCTTTCGCCGCGTCCAAAATTTCTTTCGGAACGAGGTTTTTTTCGTCGGTGAGGGAGGGGAATGATATCATACCGTTCGGCAGAGCCTTTTTTCCCGCGTATACGACATACTTCAAAAAAGGAAAACGATCGGATTTCAATCCGTTCTCCGCGCCGCGTCGGTTGAGTTCCGGCACAAGGGCGGTTATCGTATCAACGTAGTTGTTGTCCTTGAATCCGTCGATCAAAACCAAAACTTTCGCGTCGCATTGCTTTAATTGATAGTCCAATTCGAGCAGTTTGTAGTTCGTGTTGACCGTAACCAAAACCGCGCCGATCTTCGCCGCCGCAAAAAGCGTCAAAAGCCATTCGGGCGTGTTCGTCGCCCAGACCGCTATGTGATCGCCCTTCTTGACCCCGAGAGCGAGAAAACCGCGGGCAAGGCGGTCGCATTCCTCATCGAAACAACGATAGGTGCGTTCGTAATTCCCGTCCGTATACTTGACGGCGGTGTGGTTCGGGAATTTTGCCGCCGCTTCTTCTAAAATATTTCCGAGAGTTTTTCTGATTAGTTCCATAATTATTTTATTATAGCAAAAATATGAAAAAAGTTCAACCGATTTTAGGCTGAAAACTTTTACATAAAAATATTTATATAAATAATTTATATAAAAAATGCGGGAGAAAACTTTTTATAAAAAGTTTTTCTCCCGCGCCCTCTTTCAAAAACTTTTAGTGAATTCGAGAGAGATAAATTAAGGTATTCCGCTTACCGACGCGCCGTTTTCATTTTTAAAAAACTTTCGGTAAATTTAAAGCCTTCCGTTTATTGCCGTTTTTTAGAAATTTTTTAGTATAGATAATCAAAAATCCGATGACGGAGCGTTAATTTATTTTTTTAGATCGTATTTCTTTTTGATTGTCCGAAAGGCGGAAGACAGCGGCAACGCGAGTAAGATATTGCCGACGGCTAAAAACGTTCCCGCCTCCGGGGCGGCGGATTTGAACGTGATGAGAAAAGCGGCTTCGGCGGCGGCAAAAAGCAAAAGCAAGATAACTATTGAAATAATAAAAGTTTTTTTCGTCATAAGAAGCCCCCTTTAAAAATCATATGTATTTTTCGTATCCGTTTTTTAAAAAAATCTTTATTTTTGTTCCGCTTTTTTCTTTTTCGATTGTTTTCTTTTCCGCACAAGAAAAACGACGGACTCGAATATGATCATCGCGGCGCAAAATCCGACGATGTAGTTTAGATCTATATCGATAGGGATTATTTGAAAATATGTCAGCGCGGCAAGCGTCGCCGCGCCTAATAGGATTCCGCATAGATTGCTAAAAAATTGCTTTGCCATAACCGTACTCCCTTATAACGTTTTTTTTGAGTCGTTTTTTCGGCGGATTCGCTTTTTTTGAGGATTTGCACCTTTATCAATATATATTTTACTATATTTTTTTGCGTTTAGCAATACCTTTTGGAAAAATTGTTAAATTTAAAATGTTTTTTAAATTGCCTATACGGCGGTTAAACTTTTAAATCAAACGTATATTTGCTTTAAGACCGCTCCGTAAAATGCGGCGGCAAACCGCGTTACATTTTGCCGGGCTTACCGCTATGACGGCTTAAAAGTTTAATTAGTATAACGGCCGCTCCGAATAAGAAACGGCGGTAAACTTTGGAATATAAAGAAACGGCGGTAAACTTTAAAATGTGAAAGAAACGGCGGCGGAGTTTGAAATATAAAAAAAATGGCAGTAAACTTTGAAATGTGAAAAAAAATGGTGTAGAATGTTTTACGGAGGGAGATTGACTTTTATGAATACATTTGTTAAAATAATGGATGCGTTGCGGGATTTGTTTTTGCCGGACGGAAAAAAGGGCGAATGGATTCGGCGGCAGGCTATGAGTTTACTCGATTTGGACGTTTGCATGGATTTGATGACGCGGACGAGGTTTATCAAGAAATGGAAAAACAAGCGAAAGAAAAATTTGATAACGGGGAATATATTTTAAAATATTTAGATACAAAAGGACAACATCTTAACATCGAATTCGAATTAAAAGGAAAGCGGGATAAATATGAGAAAGTTTATATATTCTATACGGGTTGGATCGCTTATCCGAATGCGAAAATTAAAATGGCTACCCCTTTCGGAGGTTGGGTAGAATAAAAAAATATGAGAACAAATAAAAAGGTTAAATAAAAATAGGAGATAATTTAAATGAAATATTTAGACGACGTAAGGTTAATAAAAGACAGACCGCAATATTTGAAAAAGGGCGTTACGAAAGGCATGGAAGGAATAATTATTTTGTCGGAAATACGTTATAATACGTTCGAGGTGGTTTTCCCGGACGAGGACGGAGCGGACAGAAATTTTGTGAGTATAAGAGTTGAGGATTTGGAGGTTGTCAACCCGTCTAATATAGACGACGAGGGAATTTTAGAGGACCTTCCGAACCGCGACCCCGAATGGTGGTGCAAGG
>JAISNN010000073.1 GCA_031276195.1 Clostridiales bacterium | reverse complement strand
CCTTATTTGAGCTAAAAGAGGAAGGGCAAGACGCGAAAAGCCCGCTAAAAAATCCCGCGTAAGATGTTAGGTATATACACCTTTCTCACTTTTACCTCCTCTGTTTGCTTTTTATGTTTTTAATATAAAAAATAACGCGCTTTTAAACCGGGCGCGTTTTTTTATTTTTATTTATGTGAAATGTGAAAAAATTATGTGAAAAAATGCGTGGGGAAAACTTTGAGTAATTTCGCGGCGGCGGCATAAAAACTTCTCTTTTGCGGAAATAAATTTTTTTCCGTTAAATTTTCGTATGAGAAAATGTTTATTTTAATATTTTTATTAAAAGTTTTTGAAAGAGGGCGGGGGAGAAAATTTTTTACGAAAAAGTTTTCTCCCTCATTCTCTATAAAAAAATCCTAAGACCGGACGCGTTCGCGGATGCCGCCTATTGTCCAAAAGATTATAAACGCGATTATATTGACGGCGACGACGGTCGCGCTTGCGGGCGTCGAGAGGATAACCGAAACAAAAAATCCCGCGATAAAGCATACCGCGGATATGACGGCGGACGCAATAACCGCCGCGCGGAAACTTTTGAACACGCGCATTGCGGTGAGGGGAGGGAAGATCATCAGCCCCGAGATCAGCATCGCGCCCATCATCCGCATTCCGACCGTAACGACGAGCGCGGTCAGTACGGAGATCAGCATATTATACGCGTCGGTTCTAAGCCCCGAAGCCTTAGAGAATGCCGGGTCGAAGGTAACGGCGAATATTTTGTTGTAGAATAAAACGTATGCCGTCAAGACCGCCGCGGACACCAAAACGCTCAAAATTAAATCCTCATGCGTCAAGGTCAATATACTTCCGAACAGATATCCCGAAACGTCCGCGTTCATACCCGTTGAAAACGAAACGGCGATAACGCCTATCGACAGCGCGCCGACGGATATCAAAGCGACGGCGGAATCGCCCTTAATTTTTCCGTTTTCACTGATTTTCAAGAGCAGAACCGCCGCGGCGAGTATGACGGGAACGGCGACGCGCATAGGAGCAAGACCGGCGGCGGCGGCGACGGTCAGCGCGCCGAAACCGACGTGCGACAGACCGTCGCCGATCATAGAATAGCGTTTCAAGACCAGTCCGACGCCGATTAGGGCGGCGCATAACGAAGTCAAGATCCCTACGGCGACGGCGCGCAGGACGAAAGCGTATGAAAAGAGGGTTTTCAGAACCTCGGCAGAGGGTATTTCTATATTGAGCATAGCGTTCTCCGTTTTTTTAAAAAGCGTTTTTTTGCGTGAAATTTACCTTTTACGTAAAATTTTACGCGGGCGGGGGAGCGGAAGTATTTTTTCTTTTGCATAGTATTCTATTTTTTAAACGCGGTGGTTTCCGCCTTTTTAAGCGTTTTGCATAGTATTCTAATTTTTGATTTGCGTTTTGCATAGTATTCTATTTTTTGGGAGCAAAGACGTTTTTTTTTGCGAGTTTTCAAGAGATCCGTTTGACCCAATTCCCCGGCATATTGCGGGCATATGCGGTGTTTTCCGTCTTTTTTAAAGCGTTTTGCATAGTATTCTATTTTTTGATTTACGTTTTGCATAGTATTCTATTTTTTTTTGAGAGTAAAGGATTTTTAAACGTTTTTTCTTTGCGTACGCGTAATAGATATGCGTTTAGATATAGTTTTTCGCTTTCGGTATTAGGATTTTTAAGCGTTTTCCCCCGACATACGCGCGTAGATATCCGTCTTTACGTAATCCGCGGCGGTTCCGAAAAATGCCGCCGATTTTGCCATATGCAGAATTTTATTTCCGTATTTTACGGCGTTTTTTATATCGTGGCTTACCATAACGACGGTCATACCTTCGCGGTTCAATTCGTTTGTCAGCGCGTAAAGTTCGGTCGAGGTCATAGGATCCAATCCCGTTACGGGTTCGTCCAAAACCAGCATTTTGTTCGAGGCGCAAAGGGCGCGCGCGATCAGAACGCGCTGCCGTTGTCCTCCCGACAGATCGCGGTAGGGCTTGCGTTTCAGGTTGAGGACGCCGAGTTTTTCGAGGTTTTTTTCGGTGCGTTTTTTATCGGCGCGGGTAAAAAACGCGAACAATCCGCGTCCGTTTAGGCAGCCCGATACGGCGACTTCGTAGACGCTTGCCGGGAAGTCTTTTTGAACGGCGTTCTGCTGGGGGAGATAGCCTATTTCGCGGCGGCTTATTTTGCATTCCACGCTCCCTTTTTCGGGTCGGACAAGACCTAAAAGGGCTTTCATAACGGTGGTTTTTCCCGAGCCGTTTTCGCCGACGACGCAGAGATAATCGCCCTCTAAAATGTCGAAAGATACGTCGTCCACGACGCGTTTGCCGTCATAGGCGACGCAGAGATTTTTTACGGACATCAGCATTTTTTTATTTTCCTCCGTTTTTAAACGTTTTTTATGAATTTCGGAATACCGCCGTATAAGCCGTATTTTGCGTATTTTTTTATGAGATCGAGTATGCCGCGCTTTAAATACGGCTTGCGAAAAAGGCTTCGCGGGGATGCAATAAGGCTTTCGGGCTGTCCGTTTTCCGCTTAATGCCGCTCAATTCCTCATACCTTTTTTGAGGCTTGCGAGATTTTGACGCGTATTAAGTTAGATATGCCGCGCTTTAAATACGGCTTGCGAAAAAGGCTTCGCGTGGATGCAATAAGGCTTTCGGGCTGTCCGTTTTCCGCTTAATGCCGTTCAATTCCTCATACCTTTTGCAAGACTTGCGAGATTTTGACGCATATAAGTTACATACGACGCGCCCTCCGCAAATTCGGCTTGCGTAGGTCTTTCGCAAGAATGCAAAAGAGCCGTTTGACATCCCGCCGCTTCGGCGACGGTATTTGCCAGCGCGTGGCTGCCCGCCTCAACGTAAAACACGCACGGGACACCGTTATCTTTGACGAATTGAATCAAATAGTTTTGCGTCGACAAATCGATATTGTCCGCGTCGTGGCTGCAACCGGGCAGGGCGGCGCGGTAGTCCAAGCCTAATTCGTCCGTGAGATAGCGGAATGGGAATCTGTCGGCGACGACGATAGTTTTCAGCGCGGACGCCGAAACGAGTTTGATAAATTCCGTTTTCAGAGCGGCGATTTCAGCGGCGTATGCGGCGGCATTTTCGGCGTATGCGGCGGCGTTTTTTGAATCGAGTTCGGACATTTCATCGCGGATAGCGTCGACGAGGAGGGCGGCGTTAGACAAAGACATCCAAATATGTTCGTCGTATTCCGCTTCTTCTCCGTCCTCTTCGCCTTCCTCTTCTTCCGCCTGCATACCTTCTTTTTCCTCTTCTTCGACGGCTTCGACGTAGTCCATAAGCCTTACGACGGTTACGTCCTCTTCCGCGTTGGCGAGGATGCGCTCAACCCACGGCGTATCGCTTTCGCCGCCGATATAGATAAATATGTCGCATGAATTCACCTTTGCGATATCGACGAGTGTCGGCTCGTATGAATGAATATCCACGCCCGCCTTGACCAAAAGGGACAGGTCGGCTTTATCGCCGGCGACGGCGCGCGCAAAATCGTAGCAGGGGAATATCGAGGCTACGACGTCGAGTTTTTCACCCTTGTTTTTGTCCTTATCTTTCAGCCATTCGCAACTTGTGAGCAGCAAGCCGAGAGCGAGGACGACGGCGAAAACCGCCGACAGTTTAAACGTTTTTTGTTTCATATGGGGAACCTCCTTAGGATATGATAAATTTGGTATATAAACCGCGTTCGATTGTTTCGATTGCGGATTATAGTTTATTGAATTGCGGATTATGGTTTATTGAATTGCGTATTACGGTTTATTGAATTATGAATTATATCCGGTTGAATTGAAAATTATAGCGTTTTTTTCGTTAAGCGCAGTAACGGCGGAGCAATTCTCATCCGCATGGAGAGGAAAGGGAAACGTTCCGCTTGAAATTGACTATTTACGTCAACGACGGGAGGAAACGGGAGC
>JAISNN010000019.1 GCA_031276195.1 Clostridiales bacterium | reverse complement strand
GCCATAAAAGTTACGGTAAAACTTACTTTGCCGCCGCCAAAATAGCCTTTCACCATTTCGCACGAAGTCAAGAACAACGCCGCCGAAAAGACAACGGCTAATACCGCTATCAATTTTTGTATCTTTTTCATTAATTGCTCCTCCATATTTTATTATTTTTCGCTTTGTTTTTTATTGTTTTTTTACTTTTTTTTATTGTTTTTCGCTTTGTTTTTTATCGATTTTCTTACCTTTTTGTTATCCTCTTTTGTTTTTTTTCACCTATTCCGCCTATGTTTTTCACCGATTTTTTTTAATTTTTCGTTGCCCTCTTTTGCGTTTTTCTCATAAATTATACCTCCTTTTTATTCCTTTCTCTAAACGTCAAAAAACGACCGCGCACACCTCGAAATTTAAGCAATTTCAAGCCGTACGCGACCGTTTTAAAGTTTTTTGTGAAAATTTTTTATAGCCGGAAAAGAGGCATTTAAGGGCTAAATTTGCCCCCCCCCCCCGTATAACATCTGATATAATATATGCCGTAACGTAGGTTATATTATTATTAAGTCCTTTTTCCAAATTTTCCATAGTTCCATTATATCACAACTTTGACCCTTTGTAAACCGTTTATAAATAGAAAACTTAAAACTTTTTATTTTTTTGAAAAATAGTTAAAAATAGTTTAGCAAATAATTAAAATAGGAAATAATTAAAAATAGTTTCAAATTCCGTCATTCAAAAACATATTTAAAATCGTTTTTTAATCCGTTTTTTTGTCATTCCAAAACCGTTTGGAGTATTGCCGCCGAAACGTAGTCCGCCATATCGATCATATTTGAATAGCACAAGTCGAACGACGCGATCTCCCCGTCGAATTCGCCGGCGAAGCGGCGTTTCAACTGTTGAACGATATATTCCGTATTGCGTCCGAGGTAATTTCGGATTGCGTCCGCGCCGTAAACGGGGTCGATTTCAAAAAAATACGAAGCGATGCCGCGGTTATTGTCGGTCAGCATAAGGAGCGCGTCGTCGTACAGCGCGGAATTTTCATACGTATACGCCCGCACCGCCTCGATTATGATCAACGCCCTTTCCGCGTAAAGATCTCTGATCCTATCGCAAATCGAAACCGGATAGTAACTCTTGAAATTGTCTGCGATGTTGTTCGCGGTATGGCGGAATCTCTCGATGACGGCGGCTCTGCCCTTGACGCCGCTGACCGTAAAGACGGTCATTTCCCTGATCCAAAACGAATATTCGCCGAAAACTTTTTCCATTCCGCAATACAAATTGATGATTTCACGTTCCGACGCCATACCTGCCGCTCCTATTTTTAATCTTTGGATGACAAACCCTTCAAAAACATAATACGGAATTTTATAGTATTTCGTTACGAATTCCCAAGAATGCGCGGGTATAATCGAAAGCGGATAGGATTTTTCCTAACCGCTTCAAGTTTAATATCGATACCTTATGAGCATAACGTTTTTTTTTTGCAAATCAACAATTAATCGCTATGTATAACCGCCGTCGCCGACCGTTAACCGCAGATCGCTGTTTACTAACCGCCGCTTACTAATCACCGACCGCCGATCACTAACCGCTAATCACTAATCACTAACCACCGATCACTAATCACTAATCACCGATCACTAACCGCTAATCATTAACCACTAATCATTAACCGCCGATCACTAACCGCTAATCATTAACCGCTAATCACTAATCACTAACCACTAATCATTAATCACTAATCACTAATCATTAATCACTAATCACTAACCGCCGATCACTAACCGCTAACCGCCGACCGCTAAATAATGCTACACATAATATTTTGCTTGCGCGTTCCACAATTCATAATATTTATTATTCTCGTCCTTGATCAATTCTCCGTGCGTCCCGTATTGAATCAGCCGCCCTTTGTCGAACACGGCGATTTTTTCGCAAAAGCGGCAGGACGAAAGGCGGTGTGAAATATATATCGCGGTTTTGCCTCCGACCAAGCCGTCAAATTTTGAATACAATTCATATTCCGCGACGGGGTCGAGGGAGGCGGTCGGTTCGTCCAAGATTATGAACGAAGCGTCTTTATAGAGCGCGCGTGCGAGAGCGAGTTTTTGAGATTCGCCGCCCGAGATTTCCACGCCGTCCTTGCTGCAATCCTTATACATAAATGTGTCCGCGCCATTCGGCATACGCCTTACGCGTCCGCCTATGCCCGCGGCGTCGAGGCATTCGAAAACCCTCTTTTTGTCAATCTCTTTTTCCTCTTTATATTCCGGATTTTCCGCGGCTCTATACCGCGTTTTTGCGTCTTTTCCGCCGGCATTATAAAGTTCCGCTATTTCTTTTTTATCAATCTCTTTTTCCTCTTTATATTCCGGATTTTCCGCGCTTCTATACCGCGTTTTTTTCTCTTTTTCATCATCGTTCCGGTCGACTGCGCAAGCGACGTTTTCCGCCGCCGTAAACGCGAATATTTTATAATCCTGAAAGACCACCGCGAATATTTTCCTATAATCGTCGGTATCAAATTCGCGCATTTCGATTCCGTTGATCAAGATTTCGCCCTCATAATTGTCATACATTTTTGTCAAAAGTTTGATAAATGTCGTCTTTCCCGAACCGTTCCTGCCGACGATCGCAAGTCTGTCGTTCGGGCGGATTGTCATACTGAGGTCTTTCAGGGCGTAGACGTCGCTCCCGGGATATTTAAAACTGACGCTGCGGTATTCTATGACGAGATTTCCGAGATCTATACCGCTGATTTTCCGATCGCCGCACGGCTGATTTTCCGTATCTATCACGTCGAAATAATACCCGACCGTCCCGAAAATTTCGACGAAACTTCCGATCTGCGTAAAGATTTCTATCAAGCCGTTGACGATGATCATAAAACTGCCCGTATACATAACCAACTCGTCGATTTTTATCGCTCCCGCGTGTCCCTTGACGCCTATGAACGAATAGACTCCGAAGCCCGCGATCGCGCCTATGATCGCGATAAACGACGAATTCAGCCCCGTGGCGTCGGCGACTTTTTTCCTGATTTTGACGCCTTTTTCGATCAAATTATGGTATGCGTCGCGCTCGATAAGTTCCTGTTCGCCGAATATGCGTATCTCTTTTCCGTTCTTATAATCCGTTACGGTTTCGAGATAATATTCAAAAATTTTGCTCAAATTCAGGTATTGATCTTTCAGATGGAAATACAATTTTTGCGTTCTCTTGTTGAGAAAAAACACGGCGAGGACCAAAACCGCCATAAGTCCGAAGACAAAGACCGCGAAGTAGGGAGAGTTTGCGAAGCCCTCGCCCGTTTTTACGAAACTGATTTTAAACAGAGGGGTCAAAACGACGGCGGCGGAAGCGACGGAAACCGCCCCGAAAAAAAGTTTTGAAACGGCGAATGCAAAATAGCCGAAATGGCTGCCGATTGTTTCCGTACTCTCCTTGAATTTCCGCGCCTTGCCGTCGAATTCTTTATCTTCGAGTTTCGCGTAGTCTACGGAAAAGAGTTTTTCGGCGGCTTTCAATTTTTCTTTAAAATACGTCGACGGATATATCGCGTTTGCCGACGCCGATTGAATAACCGTCGTCAACGCCGACGATAAAAAATTCAGCCCCACGGCAAGAGCGGCGTAAAGGACGAGATTTCCGACGTTTTTCCCGTCTAAAACGAGCAGTTCGCCGACGATTTTCGCCGTCAAGACGACGTTTATGAACGGCTTGACGGCTCCCGTCAACGCGGCGAAAAACTGCAAGGGCAGAATACTCGGCGAAAACGAAAAAATTTCTTTTAAGGTTCTAAAAAACAATTTTGAAGTTTTTGTTTTTTTTATTTTCGGCATTTCAAGCCCTCCCTCCGCGCCGACTTTTTCGCGGTAATATAATCTTTTTTTAGCGGTTCTATACCGCGTTTTTTCGGTTTCTTGAATCCGTTTTTCACGCGGTTCTATGCCGCGTTTTTTATTTTTTTGAATCCGTTGTTTTCCGCGGTTCTATGCCGCGTTTTTTATTTTTTTGAATCCGTTTTTTGATATTTCTAAAAAGGCGAAATAAAGCGGTAGTTATCGTAAACTCCGTTCCTTATATTCCCCTCCGTGGGAGGGGATCAAAGGGGTGGGGCGGCCGATTCGGATTTATACCGATTTTTATCACTCATTTTTAGAATTGTCCGTTTTTCAATCCGTTTTTTCACGCGGTACTATACCGCGTTTTTAGTCTTTTGAATCCGTTTTTTCACGCGTCAAAACTATATTTAATTCGGTTTAAAATCCCTTAATTTCAATCCGTTTTTTCCGCGGTTCTATACCGCGCCGTTTTCATTTTTCAATCCGTTTTTATAGTAATAACTTTGTATCTCGTACATTTTATAATACGCTCCCTTTTTCTCCATCAATTCGCCGTGCGTCCCCGCCTCCAAAATTCTCCCGTCCCGAATAAAGAAAATTCTGTCGCAAAAGCGCGTCGACGACAGGCGGTGCGATATAAAGAAGGAGGTTTTGTTTCCCGCGAAGCCGTTATATTTCAGATACATATCGTTTTCGGCGATGGGATCGAGCGCGGCGGTCGGCTCGTCCAGAATCAAAATTTCCGCGTCTTTATAGAGCGCGCGCGCAAGGAGGAGTTTTTGGATTTCGCCGCCCGAGAGATTGACCGCGTCGTCGAAAACTTTTTTGACCAATTTTGTTTCTTTTCCTTCGGGCAGGGCGCGGATTTTTTCGTACAGTCCCGCCTCTTTTATGACTCTTTCCAATTTTTCCGCATCGATATCCGCGTCGTTTTCTTTTAGGGCGATATTTTTCTTTATGCTCATCGGGAGCAGGATATAGTCTTGAAAAACGGCGGCGAAGAGTTTAAAATATTCCTTTTCGTTGAATTCCGAAATGTCTTTGCCGTTCAGCAAAATCCGTCCCGACTGCGGTTTATAAAAGCCGCAAAGCAGTTTAACGCATGTAGTTTTTCCCGCGCCGTTCTCGCCCACGACGGCGATTTTTTCGCCCGGTTTTATCTTGAACGACATATTTTTCACCGTCGGTTCCTCGCCGCCCTTATACGTAAAGGTTACGTCCCGAAACTCGATTCCGCAGGGAAATTCCTCTTTTCCCGGCAGGGGGATTCCCTCTTTTTCGTCCTCGTTTCCCCCGACGAATTCGCGGTATTTCCCGCAGTTATGCGAGATTTTTTTGATTCTCATAAGCGTATTCGTCAGTGTGAAAATCCATACGAAAAAGCCCGTAACCAGCGCGAAATAGAATATGAAATCAGACGCGGAAAGTTCTCCCCCGACCGCGCCTTTCAAAAGGTAGAAGAACGCCGCGCCCTCGCAAACCGCGGTCATAAGGATTTGTATACCGTTCATAGCGGTTTCCAGCCCGAAAAAGCGCGCCGCGAACTTATTTACGCCGCGAATAACGTCGTTTGAGGCGGTCTTAAAAAAATCGCGGAAGCCGTATATACGGACGTCTTTTCCCGCGGCGTAGTCGTTCGCCGTTTTAAAAATATAGTTTGTTTTGAGGTGAAGATAGCGGCTTTCGTCGTTAAGTTTGTTATTTTTTTTGATGAAGAAATATTCCGAAACAAAATTGACCGCGCCGCACGCCAAAACGATCGCGATAAGCGCGGGATCGACGGCGGTTAAAATGACGGTATAAGTAAAAAGCCCGATGACGTTGGAAACGAAATCGACGACCGCCTTAAAAAAACCGCGCGCGCCCCACCCCCACCCCTGAGTAAAGGATTTACTTTGTTCGAAAGCCAGCCTGCCCTCCGCGCTTTCGATATATTCGTAGTCCGCGCGCATCATTTTTTTGAAAGCGCGGATACGGTAGTCGGTGTTGATATTTTCGGCGACCGCGTCGCTTTTCGAGTCAAAAAACGGGTTGATCCACGTGATCAAAGCGATCAAGACCGACATCAGCCCGATCAGTAAAATCATATGCCAAAGATCCGCGCCGCCGCTAATCTCGTCGATTATGAGTTTCGGAATGAGGGCGGTCAAGATCGGCATCACGATCAGCGGCGGAATCATCATAGCATAGAGAAAAAAACTGCGCTTGTCAAAATTCCACCAGTTTTTGAACATATAAGCGATGTTCGCGCCGTCGCCGTAAATCGGCTTTTTATCGGTTCGCTTAGCCATTTTTTTCACCGTTTTGAACTTTTTTTTGGATTTTTTTGTATTTCCGGATTCTCTTTATACTCCGTTTGACCTTATTTTATTTATACTCCGTCTGCCCTTAAAACTTTTTTGAGAATTTTTTTTGACGTTTGAAATCTTTTTGTATCTTAAATTTCGTTCAACATTTTTTAAGTTTCTTTTGTATTTCCGAATTCTCTTTATACTCTATTTGACCTTATTTTATTTATACTCCGCCTGCCCTTAAAACTTTTTTGTATTGCCGAATTCTAAGTCATTTTGACGTTTTAAATTTCGTTTGTGTTTTGTGCGTACTATTTACGTTATATTCCCCTCCGTGGGAGGGGCAAGGGGTGGGGCGACCTCTTATTATCCTCATAATTCTCTTTATACTTTTTTTGACCTTATTTTATTTATACTCCGTCTGCCCTTAAAACTTTTTTGTATTTCCGAATTCTAAGTCATTTTGGCGTTTTAAATTTCGTTTGTGTTTTGTGCGTACTATCTACGTTATATTCCCCTCCGTGGGAGGGGAACAAGGGGTGGGGCGAACTTTCCTCTTTTTCTTAAATTTTCATCCTTTCTCTTCAAAAAAACAGACTTATCCGCCGCGTTTTATCCCGATATCCACAATATGCCTTGAATAATTAAGTATACGTCGTCGTCGTCGTCGTCTATGTCAAGCGTTTTTGAGCCGTTTTTTGAATTTTTCACGAAAATCCGTAAAATTTTTCCTTTACGTTATCCACAGCCTAATTTTTTCGCGCGTTATCTACCGCGTAATTTTTCTTGCGTCATCTACCGCGTAATTTTTTCGCGGTTTATTTCCGCCGTTCTTTGTCTGCGGTCTTATTCGTTTAATTTTTTCACGATCTGATTTTTTTAACCTTTTTCACGTTCCGAGTTGACTTTCGTGTTTTTTAAAGAAGTCGAACCGCGGCTCTATAAATCTAAATCCTTCGACGTCCGGGCAAACCTCGTCAAAGGTTTTCAAGGCGTTGTTCCAATCAAAAAGCCTATTCCCCGCGTTCATATATTCCGCGACGAGTTCCGCGCCGTCCGGCGCGAGCGCGTGCAGCATCAAAACGCCCGTCTTGACGACGTGAACCGTGTCCGCGATCAGCCGCGCGCGCGCGGACAAATCGTCGGTTTTCGACTTTTCCGCCCAATATTGATTTGCCGAACGGAAATATTCGTCGATCACTCCGACCGCGTTATTAAATTCATATTTCGCAAAAAACTCCTCGTATTTTTCCAACGCCGCCGCCGCCCTGTCTATCGCGTCCTCAGACGGTTTCAACGCGGTACTGTACCGCGCTTCCGCCCCCTCTTTACAACCGTTTTCCGTATTGTTTCTAACCGCGCATTCCCCGCCATTTAACGCGGCGCTATACCGCGCTTCCGCACTCTCTTTACAACCGTTTCCTGTACTATTTCCTGGCTTTTCCGCCGCGCATTCCGCATTCCCTTTATCCTCTTTTCCCCCGCCATTTAACGCGGTACTATACCTCGCTTCCAAGCCCTCTTTCACGCCCTTTTCGGCATACTCCGACGACGGCAGTTTCCCTCCGAAATACTGTTGCAATGAATAGAAAACCGAACGCACGATTCGGTTAAAAATATTCGTCAATATATTCCCCTGCAACAAAACGGGGTCGCCCCCCTTTTGGCATTCTTCGGGCGAAAAGACCTTCGAGCGGAAATTCGCCGTCGCCGTACTGATCCCCTGCCCCAAAAAGTGCATTCTCAACTGTTCGACGGTATAGTGTTCCAAGAGGCTGTCCGCGGTCGGGGCTTTATAAACTCCGCTGCTGCTTGCCTTCGCGTTATTCGTCAAGAGGTGCTTATTCGCGGCGACGTAGGTAAGATTGAGTTTGCCGTCCGCGGCTTCTATGCCGTAATCCTTGCCCTGCATCGCGAGAAAAAGCCCCGTCTGCGCGAGACAGTAAAAAAACACGTTGTCCTCGCCTATGAACTGCACGACCTTAGCGTCCTTTTCGCACCACCAATCGCGCCAGCCGGAACCCTCTCCCGTCCGCTCTCCCTCCCCCGAAAGGTAGGTATCCGTGAACGAAATCGGAGCCCAAAGCGATTCGGGCCAGACATAAAAGGTCAGTCCGTCCGTCGAGCCGTCGGGGACGGCGGGCAGAGGGATTCCCCATTTGGCGTTCCCCGAGATTCTGAAAGGCGCGAGAGTTTTATTCGAGCGGTATCTTATCCCCGATTCCTTCAAAACGCCGCACGCCTTGTCGCGCTCCTCGACGGACGCGAATTTCAACTGTACGCGCTTGTTTTTTTCGTCGTGAAAATAGGAATGCGTCGGCAATTTCCCCGTGATTTTGTCGATTTCGTCCTTTGCCGATTCGGAGATGAAAAGCATAGGCGGCTGCAAAAAGTCGCGCATATCGCGAATCATAAATTTCCGCGCCGAGCCCGTTTTTTCCAACTTGTCGCACCAAGCCCTGATCTCTTCGCGGAAGGCTTCCAACCTCAAATAGTAGTTATTGACGGCGATCATTTCGGGTTTTTTCCCCGTAAGCGTACTGACCGGATCGATAAGTTCCGACGGCGAATATTGATGCCCGAGAGAGCATTCGTCCGCATAGCCGACCTCCGATTTGCAACCGTCGATGGGGCATTTTCCCTCTACCTGCCTGCCGTTCAGGATCATATCGGCGTCTTTATCATAGAATTGTTCGCCCGTTTTTTTCTCCATATAACCGTTTTTCAACATAGTTTCAAAGAAATAATCGGACATTTTTTTGTGATGTTCGTAGGATTTTCCGAAGCACGACGCGGCGAAAAGATTCAAAGAAACGCCGTATTTTTTCAAGGTGTTTTTTTGAATTTCGTGATATCCGCCGACGTAATCGGCGATCGTGCCGTCATATTCTCCCGCCTCGCGGAGTTTTCTGTATTTTTCCTCCGCGACCGAGCCGAAGCCGTCCGTTCCCGACACAAAAATGACGTTTTCGTTCCCGATATTGTCGCGCATATAGCGCGCGTAAGCGTCCGCCCAGAGAAAAATCGCGCCGACATGGCCGATATGCAAGGGCTTGTTTCCGTTCGGCATTCCCGCCGTAATGACAATCCTTTTGGGAAATTCGGGTCTTTTGTAGTGCGCCATATTCCGTTCTCCGTTTTTATATATTTTATTTCCTACGGTTTTTACCGTTTTTTTTACGTTTTTATATATTTTATTTCCTACGGTTTTTACCGTTTTTTTTACGTTTTTATGCTTTATTTCCTATGGTTTTCACCGTTTTTTTTACGTTTTTATGCTTTATTTCCTATGGTTCTTACCGTTTTTTTTTACGTTTTTATACTCTATTTTTGCCTATTTTTCTTGTGTTCTTTTGCATTTCGCATTCTGTTTTTATCGTATTTTGATGTTTTTTTATTTTATTTTTGCCCTATTTTTACCACGTTTTTGCCTTGTTTTTACCATGTTTTTGCCTTGTTTTTACTTTGTTTTCGCCCTATTTTCACCCTATTTTTACCCTATTTTTAGCGTGTTTTTGCCGTGTTTTTAGCGTATTTTAGCGTGTTTTCACCTTGTTTTCGCCCTATTCTTGCCTTGTTTTTATCCCGTTTTTGCCCTATTTTTGCCCTATTTTTATCCCGTTTTTGCCTTGTTTTTGCCTTGTTTTTGCCCTATTTTTATCCCGTTTTTGCCCTATTTTTACCCCGTTTTTAGCGTGTTTTCGCCCTATTTTTGCCTTGTTTTTATCCCGTTTTTGCCGTGTTTTTAGCGTATTTTAGCGTGTTTTCGCCCTGTTTTCGCCTTGTTTTTGCCCTATTTTTAGCGTGTTTTTACCTTGTTTTTGCCCTATTTTTATCCCGTTTTTAATTATCTTTGCCGTGTTTTTGCGTTCTTTATATTGTTTTTAAATTGATAAAACTATTCCTATTATACTGATTAAACTTTTTAATCCAGCGTACGTTTGATTGAAAAGTTTAACCATTATATAATATTGTACCACTTTACCGGCCTTTTGGCAAGTTTTTATGCCACGCTTTCCGTATATTTATCGGCAAACCGCGCCTTTCGACAATAAAAAATCTCCCCTAAAATTCCCGTATATTCCTATTGACATTATTTCCGTATATGGTATATAATGATTGCGTAAGGTTAAATGGCGTGCTTCAATCCCCGCGACTCCGAATTTGAAAATTTAACGGGTATATAGATTTCAACGCACGGCGGGTTTACGGTCTTTTTTCACTAAAATGCGGATAATAAACGAGGAATTATACATTATGAAACATAATGGACGCGAAACATTTCCCCCTACCGATGAACGGGAAACCGACGGCGTTCCCGAATACTACGTTGCCGAAAGATTTTATCCAACGGAACGCTACGAAAAATTTTCTTCGATTAAAGGACGAAAAGAAATAGTAACTTACGACTGTTGTTTGTGTCCCAAAGTTTCGCCACAAAGCCGCAAAAAACCTTTGCGTAAAGACGAACAAATTATCGCCGCTTTTAAAAATACCCCGAAAACCGCGCATACTCCCGGCAAAGACTTCGAGTTTTGCGGCTACGATTTGAGCGAGACGACGACTATGATAAGCGCGGTTACAAACTGCGGCGGATTTGACGGAGTGATAAACCCCGCCGATTTGAACGAATACGGGATATTTTCTTCGCGCGAAAAAGCCGTGGAAATACAAAAAATCTTACACGGAAAATTCCCTTACGACGACCACGCCGATTGCGAAATTTACGAATTGTGGCGAAAAGTGTAAATAAATGTATGAACGGTATCCTTGTAAAAACTCTTCTTTTTTCGTTTTATCCTTTCCGAATTGCCACCCACTCCTACACCCCTCCCGCGGAGGGGAATTTCATCTCTCTTTGCTTTTAATTAAATCCATTGCTTTTTTCTATTCGGTCGCCCCACCCCTTTATCCCCTCCCACGGAGGGGAATTTTGGAATGCCGACCACTAATCACTGACCACTATTTATTATCAACCGCCACGTCCATTAACCCCCTCCTGCGAAGGGGTGTTTTTATTGCCGCCGTATATTTTTTAATTCCTCAAAAAACAACAAAAGCGGAAACTATACGCGGAGTTTTTTTGCTATAATTTTTTGACCGCCGTTAGTTGAATTTTGACGCTGATATAATTTTTTGACTGCCGTTAGTTGAATTTTGACGTTGATATAATTTTTTGACCGCCGTTAGTTAAATTTTGACGTTGAATTTAAGAAATTCAAAAAAATGCAGCGATGCCTAAACCGCCGGATTCAAAAAACGCTAAATCCGTGAATCCAAAAAAATTTAAAACCAAAAAAATGCCGAAACGGAAAAATTTAAAGCCGAAAATTCACGAATTCAAAAAACTCACGGATTCAACCGAAAAAAACAAGCCGTATTCAAAAAAGCCTCAAAGAAAAAATCCCGGTTAAAAAGGTATTTTTATATGAAAAAACCGAACGCAAAAAAAAACGGATTCCTAAAAAAACTGATAAAATACCCGATTTTTTTTATTTTTTTCGCCGTACTTTCACGCGCGAAATCGGGGCTGGACTATGAACCCGCGTCGATCGCGTTCTTTTCCTCGCTCGTCTTTTCGGGTGAAAACCTCGTCGTCTTAGCGCCCGTCTATTTCGCGGCGGCGGCGGTCGGCGGCGCGTCGTTCGCAAACCTTTTCTCCGCGGCTCTGCCGGCGGCGGTATTCATTCCGCTGTATTACGTATGCTATAAAATAAAAAGAAAGCCCCCCGTTTTTTCGATCTGCTTCGCCGCCGCTCTCTGCCGTCTGCCCGTCCTGTTTTTTTCTCACGGCGACGGCGGCGCGCTCGTAAAAGCCGCCCTGACCGTCCTCCTCGCCGCCTTTTTTACATACGCTTTTTGCGTGCTTTCGCGCGCCCTTTCCGTCCGCCGCGTAAAGCGGTACGAAGGGGGATTTTCCGCAGACGAAAGGGCGGCTCTGTACCTTCTTTTTTCCGTGTTTTTCCTCGGTCTTTACGCCTTTGAATTTCTCGGATCTAAGGGCGTTTTTTATGCCGCCGCCGCCTTTTTGATCTGCTTTTTTTTGCATACCGGAGGGGTGTCCCGCGGCGCGCATACCGCCTTTTACGCCGCCGCCGCCGCGGGTATAGGCGCGGCTTTTTTCGATGCGGATATGTTTCCCCTCGCCTGTCTCGTCGTTATGGCGGCGGCGGGCGCGTTCGTCCGCCCCGTGTCGGTCTATCTCTCGGCTTTCGCTGTCTTTTTCGCGTTTTTCATTCAGGCGGGGGTTATGAACGGCTTTTCCGAACTGAATATTATTGAAAATTGCGCCGTGCTGATAGGCTCCGCTTCCGCCGCCGCCATTCCCAAAAAAGCGGCTTTATCCCTTTCGTCCGTTATGTTCGGGGACGGCAAAAAGGACGCGCCCGAACGCTCTATGGTCAACGGCTGCCGCCTTGCCGCATCGCTCAAAACGGAGGGTCTATACCGCGCTTTCGCCGATATAACGTCGCTCATTTTGCGTATGGCGGAGGACGGCGACGAAAAGAAAATCCTTATGGCGGCGCAGTTCGGAGGCGTCGCGGAGATATTCAAAAAACTCTCGCTCGAACGCTCCGGCGTTTCGTTCGAAAGGGATTTTGAACGGAGTATTTCCGAATCGCTCGACGCCGCCGGCATTCCGTGCCTCGGCGCGGCGATATGCGGAGAGGGAGAAAACATAGACGTTTTCGTCGTCGTAAACGAACTCGACGCGTGCAATCCCGCCCTGATAAAGACGGTCGGGGGAGCGGTCGGACAAAAACTCACCGCGGCATACGCCGATATTCCGTATAAGGGCGCGGCGGCGGTCGGGCTGAAAGCCGCGAACCGTTTCGACGTTATATACGGCGAGGCTTCTCTCGCGCGCGAACGCGTCAACGGCGACGCGAAAAGCGCGATGAAAGTCGGGGGCGATAAGTTTATCGCCGCGCTGTCCGACGGTATGGGACACGGCGAAAAAGCGGGCAGACTGAGCGAAAACGCAATCGGTCTGATCGAAAATTTTTACCGCGCGGGCTTCACGGACGACGCGCTTCTATACCTCGTGAACCGCCTCCTCTGCGGCGTAAACGACGGGGGATTCGCGACGCTGGATATGTGCGTTATCGACCTGAAAAACGGCGCGGCGAATTTCATTAAAATGGGTTCGCACGACGGATATATAAGACGTAAAGGTCAAGCCGAAATAATCGAAAGCCGCGCCCTTCCCCTCGGGACTTCCGATGCGGCAACACCCGTCGCAAGCGAAAAAACGCTTTTGCCGGACGATCTCGTCGTTATGGTCAGCGACGGCGTGGGAGAAGCGTTCGACGGCGACGGACTCAAAAACCTCGTCGCCGCCTCGAAAACAAAAAATCCGCAACTCTTGGCGGATTTGATAATGAGTAAAGCGGTCGAAAACGGCGTGCGCGACGACCTCTCCGTCATCGTTTTGCGGATCTTTGAAAAAATAAATTAGATTTAGGCGTTTTTTGCTTTGAATGAAAAATTGCGGGAGAAAACTTTTTGAAAAAAGTTTTTCTCCCGCACCCTCTTTCAAAAACTTTTAGTAATTATTTTTACCCTTGTTTAACCGTAGTTTGTTTTCCTCAAAATTACCGAAAGTTTTTGAAAAAAAGAACCGCCCCACCCCTACCCCTCCCACGGAGGGGAATTTTTACGCCGGTTTAACCGCAGTTTGTTTCCTTTTGAATTACCGAAAATCCCGAATTTAACTGTAATTTACATAGCATTAAAATTACTAAAAGTTTTTGAAAAAAAAAGAGCCGCCCCACCCCTACCCCTCCCCCGGAGGGGAATTTTTACGCCGCTTTAACCGTAGTTTGTTTCCATGTGAATTACCGAAAATCCCGAACTTAACGGCAATTTGCATAGCATTAAAATTACTAAAAGTTTTTGAAAAGGGGTACGGGGAGAAAACTTTTTACAAAAAAGTTTCTCCCCGCATCCTTTATTCTCATATTTTATTTTAAGTTTAAAAACTTTTAAACCACCACGGAATTTTCGGGATAATTGACTATCTTTTCTTTATAGAACGCCCTAACCGCTTCCAGCGTTTTCATCGAGCATATGACGGTGATTTGCGCTTTAATTTTTTTGATTTCGGAATAACTAAGCCCGTCCAAGGGGTATTCGGATATAAAAAGGAGCGGTTTCGTTCCGTACACGGAATAGCGTACTTCCTTGACGTTCTCCCATGCGACGAATTTTTTCGCGATCCCGGCGGCGGACTCCTTGACTCCCCGTTCGTCGAACGTATAGCGCGCCAGCCATTTCGGAAGAAAAACCGCGCCCGTAAGCGCGAAAAACGCGGCGAATAAAATCAAAATCGTTTTCGCGTCGGAATTCGGCGAGAACGAAAACGTTCCCGAAGATTTGTCGTAATAAAAAATCAACCCCGCAACGCACACAACTACCGTAACGGCGTAACTTAAAGCGACGCCGATACCGGGAGTCATGGCATATCGAGGTTGTTTTTTATCCGGCATATATTTCATTATTTTTATTTTTCCGTTTTTTTGAATCGGACGAATAAGGAGAGCGCGCCGGACAAAAGCGATACTTTGCCTTTTTCGTTTTCCGGCTTTTCCGCGCCGATTTGAATTCTTAAAAAGTTCAACCGAAAACGGCGTCTTACCTTTTTCGTTTTCCGGCTTTTCCGCGTCGGTTCGAATTCTTAAAAAGTTCAACCGAAAGCGGCGTTTTACCTTTTTCATTTTTCAGGCTTTTCCGCGTCGGTTCGAATTCTTAAAAAGTTCAACCGAAAGCGGCGTTTTACCTTTTTCGTTTTTCAGGCTTTTCCGCGCCGGTTTGAATTCTTAAAAAGTTCAACCGAAAGCGGCGTTTTACCTTTTTCGTTTTTCAGGCTTTTCCGCGCCGGCTTGAATTCTTAAAAAGTTCAACCGAAAACGGCGTTTTCTATTTTATTTTTTCCGTTTTTTTTGTTTCTTTTCAAGTTTTTTCAACTTTTTTTGCAATTTTTTGGCTCTCTTGTCGTTCGCGTAGGGATCGCTCGGCATAACGGGTTCGTCCGGAACGAAATTCGGATCGTAGTCCGCGAACATATTATACGCGTCGGGATCCCTTTGCGGCTTATTGTCCTTATGCGGCGCGCGTTTCGGTTTGTTGTCCTTGTGGGGCGCGCGCGGCGGTTTGGTGTCTTTATAGGGCGCGACGGACGGAAGTCTGTTTTTGTGCGGCGCGCGTTTAGGTTTTACGTCTTTCGGCGGCGCGGACGTGATGATCGTAATCGTATCCGTCGCGGAATGTTCCTTATCCGGGTCGCGTCTTGGTTTTTTGTCCTTATGCGGAACGCGTTTGGGCTTTGTGTCTTTGTAGGGCGCGGGCTGAGGGATCACGTCCTTATGCGGCGCGGAAGCGATCAGCATCACGGACTCCGCCGCGTCGTATTCCTTTTCGGGCGCGAGTTTCGGTCTGTTGTCCTTATGCGGCGCGCGTTTGGGCTTTAAGTCTTTATGCGGCGCGCGCTTCGGTCTTATGTCAAAAAAAGGTTCGCGTTTCGGTTTTGTGTCTTTATAGGGCGCGGGCTTAGGACTTACGTCCTTATGCGGCGCGGTTTCTATGCCCATAGAAACGTTTTCCGTCGGGTCATATTTTTTGCGCGGAGCGCGCGGAGGCTTGGTGTCTTTAAAGGGCGCGCGCGAAGGCTTGACGTCCTTATGGGGGACGCGGACGGGTTTGGTATCCTTATGGGGCGCGACAGAGGGTTGGGTGTTTTTGTGCGGCGCGACCGAAGGCTTATTGTCCTTATGCGGTTCGACCGAAGGCTTGGTGTCCTTATAGGGCTCGACCGCGGGTTTTGTATCTTTATACGGCGCGACCGAAGGCTTGGTGTCCTTGTGCGGCGCGACCGAACGCAACGAAGTTACGTATTTGCCGATGTTTTTTCCGTCTTTTTTAAAAGCATCCATTATTATACCCTTCCTTTTCGACACAAATTAATTTCGCCTAATTTATTATTTTTTTTCGGTTGTCTTTTTATTTCTCCGGTATGCCGTTTATAGCCGTTTATATATGTTAAATGACTTTTTGTCCGTTTTTTATTCGTTTGCCGAAATTTAACGGGCGTTTATCCGTTTTTTTGTATGCGGTAATTACGTTTAGCGGCTTTTTATCCGTTTTTTTGTATGCGGTAATCACGTTTAGCGGCTTTTTATCCGTTTTTTGTATGCGGTAATCACGTTTAAGCGGCTTTTTATCCGCCGTTATTTTTTACGGTTTTTCTTTTTCAATTTTTTCAGCATTTTTTTCGTTCTCTTGTCGCCGGCGTACGGGTCGGGCGGCATAACGGGTTCGTCGGGCGTGAAATTCGGATTGTAGTCCGCAAAGAAGTTATACGCTTTCGGCGCGGGTTTCGGCGCGACGTCTTTATGGGGAGCGCGCGGAGGTCTTAACTCTTTATACGGCTCGACGGGCGGCGTCAAATTTACATACGGCGCGACGGGCGGCAGCGTGTTTTTGTACGGCGCGACGCCCGGCCCTAAATATCTCGAAGCCGTCGGATCAAGAGGTTTCGGCTCCGCCTCGATCGGCCTATTGTCCTTATGAGGGGCAAGCGCGGGCATATAATTTTTATGCGGCGCGCGTTTCGGCTTGCTGTCTTTATGCGGCGCGGGTTTGGGAATAACGTCTTTATGAGATGAGGCGGCGATCAGCGTTACGGACTCCGCCGCGTCGTATTCCTTTTCGGGCGCAAGCGCGGGCATATAATTTTTATGCGGCGCGACCGAAGGAAGGGTGTTTTTATACGGAGAAACGGGCGGCCTCAATTCCTTATACGGAGCCGCTTGCGGTCTAAGTTCTTTATAGGGAGCCGCCTGCGGTTTCAATTCCTTATACGGCGCGGGCTTCGGGATCGTATCCTTATAGGGGGCGGGCTTCGGAACCGTGTCCTTATGCGACGCCCTTCTCGGCAGCGTATTTTTATGCGGCGCGCGGTCGGGTGCGGAATATGCCGCCGGCTCGGGCTTTTCATAGACAAAGCCGCGACTTATATTCGCGTCCGCAGTCGGAGCGGCGCGATAAAACCCGTCTTCAAAATTGTTATTGTCCGCCATAATCTAATTTCCTCTCTGTCTTTATTATTTTTTTGTATTTCGTTTTTATTTTTTCTTCGTTTTCGTTTCATTTTGCCCGGCGTTGAATTTTTCGGTCGTTTCGTTTTAGCGCCGAATTTCATTATATTCGGTTCGGATTAAATCCGCTCTAATTTAGATATTTCATTTAAATTATTTATTCGTAATCGTCCGCGATAATTCCGAATTGTATGATTAGCGGAGAGACTTTATCGCCGAAATACCTTTTCTCCGCGGACATATAAGCCGGGTCGGTCAGCATATAAGCCGAAGGCTGTCTGTTCGTTTGGATCGAAACGCCGTTGACGTCCGCTCTCGTTTCTTTTCCTTTTACGGTTACGATTTTGAACACAAAGACCATATAGTTGTCGAGATGCGCGGTTTCGTTTTCGCCGTACGCGCTCCCGTCCGCCTTGACTAGCCTAAAATAGTCGAAATGCCCCTCTTTGCCCTCAAAACCCGAAACGCTCACAAGATCGCTCAAAAGATAGCCCTCGTAGATCTCCTCGATCTCCTTGCCCGTGTTCTTGTCCTTTGTCTTTACGGCGGCGCGGCGGATCGGGAAACGCTTTGTGTCCTTTGACTTTATATAATACGTTCCTCTCTCCGTTTGGCTGTCCGCATGGTACATTTCAATCTTGAAATCTCCGTAGGTCGGATAGTAGCCGCTCTTCGCAAACTCCGCCGCCGCGAAAACCGCGATAAGCGGAATCAAAATGAAACATATGATCTTCAAAATTACCCTCGACATCGGAGAATAATAAGTTTTCTTTCCGCTAAGACCACTCCCGCCGCCCTTGACCATATTGTATATGTCGGCGTCCTGCCCTCCGTCCGGAAGTTGCGCGGGGACGTGCATCATCTGCGGCTGCGCGCCGCGAACCTGCTCCGCTCTCGCCCGCTTTTTGTTATACGACCGAACGGCGGCTCCGGATTTTCTCCTCTTGCCCGCCTTCGATCCGTTGATTTTTTTCATTTTTTTGCCGGCTTTCGGATCGTCCGCCAAAACCTGCCGCGCCAACAATTCGTCTTCGTTCATAATTCACCTTGCAAAAACGCTTTTTGAAGCCAAAATTTTGATTTTCGGATAAAAAACCTAACGCGAAAAGCCGCGCGGAACATAAAAATCCCCTCTTAGACTTTTATCCTTAGTTATTATATCATAAAAAAACCCGTTTGTACATACCTATTTAAAAAAAAGTTGAAAAATTTTTAAAAAAAATAGCGGACGGCGGTTGGCAATATGCCTCTAACCGCCGTCCGCCGTATAATAACCGCTAATCAATAATACTCAATAACCGCTAATCAATAATTAATCACTAATATTCCGCCGCCGACCGCTAAATTACACCGATCAATAACATTCAATAACCGCCGATCACTAATCAATCAATAATATTCCGCCGCCGATTGCTAATCACTAATAACTAACATTCCGCCTGCCGCTCTTTAAAACCTTAATTTCGGCAGTATGCCCCTCTCCTCGAAGGCTTTTCCGTCCGTACCCGTCAAGTAGTCCAAGTCCCAAACCTCCGCGTCCAATTTGACGATCTTATTATACAGTTCGGGCGTTCCGAACCAAACGGCAAGCGTGTTCGCTCCGCCGTCGTATATCGTCGTTCTCTCGCTCTCTTTGATTTTCTGTCCGTAGACGCGGCACACGCCGTTTGCGAGATAGTCCGAGGGCGCGTTTTCTCCCGGAACCGCGATGTAAGCCGCTTTCGCGAACAGCGGCATACCGCCCGAAACGCTCACGTCCCCCGTCGCGAACGCGGTTTCAAGACTGCCGTTCAAAAGACCGATCAACCCCGAAACGTAGGCGTTTCCGTTTTCGCCCGCCGCATAGACGTTCCCCGCGGCGTACACTTTCGATACGTCAAAATCCGTATAGCCGATCAAGCCGCCCGCGTAAAGTTTCGAGTTTTCCGCCGCGTTCTCTATCGCCGCGTAAAGTCTGACCGTGGAATACGAGTCGGTTATGAGAGCGTGAGTGTCCGTACCCTCCGCTTTTCCGATCAAACCGCCCGCGTACAAGTCCGCGCCCGCGCTCAAAACGTCTATCACGCCCGCCGAAAAGACTTTCGACATTTTAATTCCAACCGCTCTGCCGGCGACCGCGCCCGCGCTCACCGTTCCGGACTGCGCTCCGTTCACCGTAAATCTGACGTCCGAAACTCCGAGATTTTTGATCTCCGCGTTCTCCGCGTATCCGAAAAGACCGTAGTCCGCGTAAGCCGCGGAAGCCGAAAATCCGAAATTTGAAATTTTGTGTCCGTTTCCGTCGAATACGCCTTTAAAGGGCGCGGCAACCGTCCCGATAGGCGTCCAATCCGCGCCTTTGAGATCGATATCGGCTAAAAGAGAGAAATATTCGCCGTTAGATTCGCCGCGTCCTATATAAGAGGCGAAAAAGGAAAGTTCCTCCGCGTTCGTTACGACGTAAGGATTTTCTTGCGAACCCTCGCCCGAGTCGAAACCGATAGCGGGGAATACGCTTTCCCCTATGTTCGCGCCGTCCGCGTACACCGCTTTCAACGTTATATTATACGGGGGCATTCTGAGCGCGTCGGAGGGATTCCCGAGCGAAATAAATATGTCGCCGTTGTACCAGCCGACAAAATTATCCCCTTCCGCGGCGAGCGAAACGATCTCGTCCGTTTTATACGTTCCGCTTTGGAGGGAGGGTGTCCCGAAAGGCGACGTAACGACGGTCAAAGTATATTCGTTCGCCGTAAATTTGACGATGATTTTTATATTGCCCGTGATTTTCGTATTTTTGATGTCGAAAACGCGGCCGGGATCGTCGAAATAGTAATATTCCTCAAAAGTATAGCCCTCTTTTTTGGGCGTTAAGACGACTTTGTCTTTGTGCCTGACCCTTAAAACGGCGTATTCCGAACCGTCGGGATAGACGAATTCGACGTCGTAGATATTGTTTTTGTCCTTGTCAAAAAAGTCGGTAACCCATTGACACGACGTAAGCGTAGCGGCGATTAGAACGCACACGAACGCCAAACTAAAGAATTTTTTTGTTTTTTTCATCATTTTAGTAAATCTCCTTTTTTTAATTTTTATATCTATATCTATGCCTATGTTAATTAAACTTTATAATCCGTATAATCCGTAACGGTATGCGGATCAAAATCCGCCCGTTTAACGCCGCCGCGGTAAACTATAAAATAGCCGTCTCTTTTTGCGTTCGGTCGTTTAACCGACATATAATAAAAACCTGCGGTTGATTAAAACGCCGTTATCGATTATACTTAATATCATATTATTTCGATTTCAAAGCGTATCTTTTTGCCGTATTCGGTTTTTAAAACATATACCGCGCGCTGCGGCAAAGAGGTCAATTCCCCTAAATTTCCCTTTACGGGCAAGCGAATATTAATCCTCGTTAAACTTATCTTACGCGCCGGGGCAAAGAGGTCAATTCCCCGATAATTTCCCTCGTAAGTATAATTAAGCGTCGTATATATTTTATATATTTAATTTTAATTCAATATGAACCGTGCCGAACGGTTATATCCGCCTTTTCAAATACATTATATCACAACCGTTCGGCGTTTACAATACTTTTTTATTTTTTCTCTCTTGACTTTTTTATATTTTATGTTATAATATATCTTGGAAATTATTCCGTACACATCATAAGGAGACAAAAACTATGATTACTCCCTTCATTGTCCTCGCCGTAAGCGCGATCGTTCTTTCTTTGGCTTTCGCGGCTTACAACTTTTTTCACGTCAAGCGGCTTAAAGCCGGGACGGACGCTATGAAAGAAATCGCGGGAGCGATATCCGAAGGCGCGTCCGCCTTTATCTCGCACGAATACAAAATCATAGCGATCACCGCCGCCGTAGTCGCCGTCATTCTCGCCGTCGTTCTCGATCCGCTTTCCGCCATAGCCTTCGTGATCGGCGTTTCGCTTTCCGCGCTCGCCGGATTCGTCGGTATGAAAATCGCCACGATCGCGAACGTCCGCGTCGCAAACACCGCGCGCGAACAAAAAAGCCTCGGCAAAACTCTCAAAGTCGCCTTCCGCGGAGGAAGCGTTATGGGGCTTTGCGTCGGAGGGTTCGCCCTCCTCGGGCTTTTGATATGCTTTTTAATATTCGGAAAAGGCGCGGGCTTGATCGAATCCGAAAATATCACAGAAACAAAAAATTGGGCGGGCATAAGTTATATCCCGTTCACGATGATCGTTTCCTGCTACGCGCTCGGCTGCTCTATGGTCGCGCTTTTCAACCGTATCGGCGGCGGAATCTATACGAAAGCCGCGGATATGGGCGCGGATCTCGTCGGAAAAACCGAAGCGCATATCCCCGAAGACGACGCGAGAAATCCCGCGACGATAGCGGATAACGTGGGCGACAACGTGGGCGACGTCGCCGGACTCGGCAGCGACCTTTTGGAAAGTTACGTAGGCGCGATCATAGCGGCGGTCATTTTGGCGGCGTATACATATTTTACAAGTATGGTTCACGGAGAACAACCCGTACCTACCGCGCTCTTGGAACGCTTAATGCTTTTCCCCATGGCGTTCGCGGGTCTCGGAATCGTCGCCTGCGTTTTGGGAATCGCCTACGTCCTCTTTAAAAAAGACAGCGACAAGCCGCACAGAGAATTAAATATCGCGCTGTGGTCCTCCGCCGCAATCATCATAATCGGCGGCGCGTTTTTGTCGCACCTGTTCTTTAACGGCGTGCAAGGGCTGGAACTTTTAGGCTTTAAAGCGGGGGCTTGGTCGCCATGGATCGGCGCGGTCATCGGTATCGCGTGCGGAATTCTCATCGGTCTACTCGCCGAATACTATACCAGCGCGGACTACAAACCTACGCAAGCGATTGCAAAAATCGCCTCGGAAGGAACGGCTCTGACCATTACGAAAGGGCTTGCCCTCGGTATGAAAAGTTGTTTTCTCCCCGTCATCGTCTTGGGACTTTCGGTCTTGGGCGCGTACGCCGCCGCCGGAGTCTACGGCGTAACTATGGCGGCGGTCGGAATGCTCTCTTTCGTTTCGTCCACCGTGTCGGTCGATACCTACGGACCGATCGCCGATAACGCGGGCGGAATCAGCGAAATGAGTAAACTCGATCCCGAAGTCAGACGCATAACCGATAAATTAGACTCCGTAGGCAACACGACCGCGGCGATCGGAAAAGGATTCGCAATCGGAAGCGGCGCGCTCGCGGCTCTCAGCCTTTTGATCTCCTTTATGCACAGTCAGGGCGGCGCGGACACCGTTCTCGATATCATAAACAGTTTCACTCTCGCCGGCGCGTTTATCGGCGGCGCGCTCCCCTTCTTCTTTTCGGGGCTTTTGACGGACGCCGTCGCAAAAAGCGCGCAGTATATGGTCAAGGAAGTCCGCCGTCAATTCAAAGAACACCCCGGTATATTGACGGGCGACGAACGCCCCGATTATAAACAATGTATCAAAATCTCCGCCGCGGGCGCAATCAAAGAAATGAAACTGCCCGTCCTGATCTCAATCGGTCTGCCCCTTATCGGCGGATTTATCCTCGGCGCGGAATTCGTCGGCGGAATCCTTATCGGCGCGACGATAACGGCGATTATGCTCGCGATATTTACCGCGAATTCGGGCGGCGCGTGGGACAACGCCAAAAAAGCCATCGAACAAGGCATCATCCCCGGAATCGGAAAAGGCTCGCCCGAACACGACTCGGCAATCGTCGGCGATACGGTGGGCGATCCGCTGAAAGATACCGTCGGACCGTCGCTCGATATCCTGATCAAAATTATGGCGACGGTTTCGCTGATCGGCGTTTCGATTTTCGGACAGTTCAACCTCCTCGCCCTGCTCGGTATGTAAATCCTTTTTTTGAAATAAATTAAAATTTTTAAATAGAAAATATGCGCGGAAAAATTTCTTGAAAAAAGTTTTTCCGCGCGCCCGTTTTCAAAAACTTCCGGTAAAAATATTCTCAAATTATTCCGTATAATAAACTTAATTATTCCGGCAAAACGATACGGGATAATAAACTTATTGTTCCGGTTATTCCGGCAAAACGGTACGAGGTGTTTATTATGTCAAAGCGTATTCCTTCGGACGTTCACGTGTCCGTCCCGTCAAAAAAACTGCTGACCGTATGTCTTTTTTTCGCGGGCGTAATGCTCCTTGCAATCGGTTCAAGTCTTTGGCTCTCGTCCTACCCCGATAAAAAAAATCTGGAAATCCTAAAAAACGGAACGCCCGCCGAAGCCGTAATTATAAGTATGTCCGCGTCGTCCTCCCGTACATATGATTGGACGCGCGAAAACGGCGGATACCGCCGGCCGAAAGACACGGAATTCACAATCGCATACCGCTTCACCGCGAAAGACGGCAAAACTATCCAACGCTCCCAAACCGTCAACCAAAAGGTTTTTGAAAGATATCTGCCGCGCAAAACTATCGCGATCCGCTACGACGAAAATTATAAAGCCGTCTTTGAGGACTACGCCGAAACTTTCGACGGCGACCGCCGTCCCGCTTTGGGGCTTCTCCTCGCCGCCGTAATCCCTCTCGGATCCGGAATCGTCTGCGCCGCCTTTTGGAAACCGTTCTCGCGCTCCTACGACAAATCGAACGACCGAATCGAAAAACACTATACCTTCCCGTCCGATTTGTATAAATAAAAAATAAAGAATTTTTGAAAAAATACGGGGGAAAACTTTTTCGTAAAAAGTTTTCCCCCGTACCCTCTTTCAAAAACTTTCGGTAATACCGCTATATATTAGGGCGCGTTCACATAAACGAACACGCCCTAACCGTTTTTTACATTAATTTTCCCGTAAACTTGACCGTTTTATCGCCTTTTATAATTTTGCCTATTTCGTAGCAATCAGTTCCGAAAGTTTTCATACGGTCGATAAAGAATTTTTCCGCGCCGGGCGAAACGACGATCGTCATTCCTACGCCCATATTAAAGGTTTTCAAAAGTTCTTCGTCGGGCGTGCGCGTAGTTTCTTTGATGAACGAAAAAATCGGAAGCGGACGGATTTTAAAAAGGTCGATTTCCGCGGACAGTCCGTCGGGGAGGATTCTGTTTAGGTTGCCCTTGATTCCGCCGCCCGTAATGTGCGCCATTCCTTTCAAATTCGGGTTTTTGAACAGCCATATAAGTTCTTTATAATATGACTTATGCGGCTTTAAAATCACGTCGATAAACCTCTCTCCGCCCACTAACGCCTCGGTGATCCCGGGTCTTTCTTTCATCAGCATTCTGAGGAAAGAATACCCGTTCGTGTGAACGCCGTTCGAGGCGAGAGCAAGCACGGTATCGCCCTCTTTGATCTTAGAACCGTCTATAATCTCGTCTTTTTCGGCGATTCCGACGATACTCGAAGTCAAAATATACGTTCCTTTTTCGACGACGTTCGGCTGTTCGGACGTTTCGCCGCCCGTCAAAACGCTTCCGTTTTCCTTGCAGGCTTTCGCCACGGTTTTTACGATCCGGTCGACGATATCGGGTTCTATTTTTCCGCATATGATCGCGTCTTGAACGGTCAGGGGCGTCGCGCCCATAACCAAAATGTCGTTCGTCAAGTGATTTATCATATCGTAGCAGACGTTTTCCACGACGTTGTATTCGACGGCGAGTTTTTGTTTCGAGCCGGGTTCTTCGGTTTTCAGGACGAGAACGGGGTTTTTCATTTTGGGGAATTTTATGTCGTAGACGGACGCGAACGCGCCGGTTTTGTTCAAAACGCGCGGATTGCCGCCGTCGATATAGCCCGCCATTTTTTTCTTTGCGGCGTCCGCCGTTCCGATGTCCACGCCCGACTTGCCGTAAGTTATGACGGTATCGCTCTTTTCGTTCGATTTATCCATTATTATTTCCGTTATCTCCCGAATTTAGATTTTTTGAATTCTTAAATTTACCGTTTTATGCCGTTTGTTTTTTTCTTTCGGGGTTCGATTCTTTATTTTTGAATTTTGATTTTCGATTCCGCGTTCTTAAATTCTTGAATTCTTAAATTCCCGATTTTACGTTCTTAAATTCTTGATTCCGTATTATTGAATTCTTAAACTCTTAAATTCCGGTTCCCCGTTTTGAATCCCCGCGTTTTTGAATACGAAAGCCGCTCAATACAAATCGTCGTTGCCGTCCGCGAAAACGTCGATACTCTCGATTTCCAATTCCTCGATTTTTCCTTCTCCGTCGTAGGAGGGGTTCGCGTCGGGTTCAAACGCGGGTTTCGGCTGATTTACGGGAACGGTGGTAACGTTCCGATAGCATTTCATACCCGTTCCGGCGGGAATGAGTTTTCCGATAATGACGTTTTCTTTGAGTCCGATCAGTTTATCGGTCTTGTTTTTGATCGCCGCGTCGGTCAAAACTCTCGCGGTCTCTTGGAAAGACGCCGCGGCAAGGAAAGATTCGGTGGCAAGAGACGCCTTTGTGATCCCCAAAAGGGTTCTTTTCGCCGTCGCGGGTACGCCGCCGTCCGCAAGCGTTTTTTCGATCTTTTCCTCATAGGTAAAGATGTCGACCAACTCGCCGGGCAGCATATCCGTATCGCCCTCCGACTCGATCTTGACCTTTCTGAGCATCTGTTTGACGATGACTTCGACGTGTTTGTCGTTGATCTCGACGCCCGAAATTCTGTAAGCCGCCTGCACTTCTTTGGCGATATAATCTTGAACGCCCTTGACGCCCCTCGTTCTCAAAATGTCCTGAGGGTTGATAGAACCCTGCGTGAACGGCGTTCCCGGCTCCACCTTGTCGCCGTCCGAAACGATCGGTTTTGCCCCGAACGGGAGCAAGATTTCCTTTACTTCGCCCTCGGGCGTGGTAATATCTATTTGTTTGCGGTTTTCGACGTCGGTGAGTTTGACCGTCCCCGCGACTTCGGACACGATCGCCATACCTTTCGGCTTCCTCGCCTCGAAAAGTTCCTCGACGCGCGGCAAACCTTGCGTGATGTCGTCGCTCGTCGCGACGCCGCCCGTATGGAAAGTTCTCATTGTCAACTGCGTTCCCGGCTCGCCGATCGACTGCGCGGCGATCGTGCCGACCGCTTCGCCGATTCTGACCGTTTTTCCGCTCGCCATATCCCTGCCGTAGCACTTGGCGCAGACTCCGTATCTCGCCTTGCACGTCAAGACGCTTCTTATCGTAACTTCCCCGATTCCCGCCGCTTCGATCTCCGCCGCTTGCTCGTCGCTTATCATTTCGTCGTTTCCGACGATTATCACGCCCGTTTGGGGGTTTACGACCTCGCCGACGGTATATCTGCCCGCGATTCTGTCGCGGAGCGGTTCGATGATTTCGTTTTTCGCGCCTCTGATCGCCTGCACCGCCGTACCCTTTACGTCGCGGCAGTCCTCGCTTCTGACGATCATCTCTTGGGCTACGTCGACGAGTCTTCTCGTCAAATATCCCGAGTCGGCGGTTTTCAACGCCGTATCGGCAAGACCTTTTCTGCCGCCGTGGGAGGAAATAAAATATTCCAAAACGGTCAAGCCCTCTCTGAAACTCGATTTAACGGGCAGTTCCATAACTTTTCCGGTCGGATCGGACATCAAGCCTCTCATACCCGCAAGTTGTCTTATCTGCGCGGAGTTTCCTCTCGCGCCCGATTTGCTCATCATTCTGATCGGGTTAAATTCGTCGAGAGCGTTAAAGAGCGCTTCTTCGACCTTCGCGGTGGTATCTCTCCACGTCTTGACGACCTCGTTATACCTCAATTCTTCGGTCAAAAATCCTCTCTTGAACCTCTTTTCGATATCTAAAATCTTTTCTTCCGCCTCTCCGACGACCTGTTTTTTGACTCCCGGTATCGTCATATCGAATACGCTCGCCGTAATCGCTCCCAGCGTGGAATATTTGAAACCCATCTGTTTGATTTTGTCCAAAACCTCCGCCGTTCCCGTCGAACCTTTGGATTTATAGACCAAATCGATGATTTTACTGAGCATTTTTTTGTCGACCAGCCTGTCGACTTCGAGATCCAACATTTGTTCGGGCGTATCACGCGGCGCCATACCGAGATCCTGCGGAATATTTTCGTTGAAGATTATGCGTCCGACCGTGGTATTTAGGTTTTTAGTAACTTTAACGCCGTCTATAATCTCCGTTTTTCTGATCGTAACCTTGGCTTGCAAAGAGATCTCCCCGATCTCGTATGCCATACGCGCCTCGTTTGTCGATTTAAATTTTCTGCCCTCGCCCTTCGCGCCCGGCTTGTCTATGGTGAGGTAATAGATTCCGATAACCATATCTTGCGTGGGCGAAACGATCGGTTTTCCGTCGGACAGTTTCAAGATGTTGTTTGTGGAAAGCATCAAAAATCTCGCTTCAACCTGCGCCTCGACGGACAACGGAACGTGAACCGCCATTTGGTCGCCGTCGAAGTCCGCGTTAAACGCGGAACAGACGAGAGGGTGAATTTTCAAGGCTCTCCCCTCGACCAACACGGGTTCGAAGGCTTGAATGCCGAGTCTGTGAAGGGTGGGCGCGCGGTTCAAAAGGACGGGGTGATCTTTGATGACGTTTTCGAGAATGTCCCAAACGACGGGTTTGCTCCTCTCGACGAAACGTTTCGCGCTCTTTATATTGTGGCAGTGATTCTGCGACACGAGTTCTTTCATAACGAAGGGTTTAAACAATTCCAACGCCATTTCTTTGGGCAGTCCGCATTGATAGAGTTTCAATTCGGGACCTACGACGATAACCGAACGTCCCGAATAGTCCACGCGTTTCCCCAAAAGGTTTTGACGGAATCTCCCCTGCTTTCCTCTCAACATCCCGGACAGCGATTTCAATTCTCTGTTGCCCGCTCCCGAAACGGCTTTGCCGCGTCTGCCGTTGTCGATAAGAGCGTCCACCGCCTCTTGCAGCATTCTCTTTTCGTTTCTGATGATGATATCGGGCGCGCTCAGTTCCAAAAGCCTTTTCAGGCGGTTGTTTCTGTTTATGACGCGTCTGTAAAGGTCGTTTAGGTCGCTCGTCGCGAATCTCCCGCCGTCCAATTGAACCATAGGACGGATTTCGGGGGGAATGACGGGCAGCACGTCCAAAATCATCCATTCGGGACGGTTGCCGCTCCTTTTGAACGACTCGATTATATCCAATCTTTTGACCGCTTTTAAGCGTTTTTGCCCCGTGGCCTCCGTGATAACTTTTCTTATCGCCCTCGCCTCCGCTTCAAGATCGATTTCGGAGAGGAGTTTTTTGATCGACTCCGCGCCCATACCGACCGTAAACGCATTTGCGCCGTGTAGTTCTATCAGTTCTCTGTATTCCTTTTCGATGAGGACCTGTTTTTTCTGTAACGTGGTTTTGCCCGGATCCATAACGACGTAGGCGACGAAATACAAAACCTGCTCCACGTCTTTGGGCGACATATCGAGAGCGATACTGATACGCGACGGAACGCCGCGGAAATACCAAATATGCGAAACGGACGCCGCTAATTCTATATGCCCCATTCTCTCGCGTCTGACCTTTGCTTTCGTAACTTCGACGCCGCATTTGTCGCAGATTACGCCCTTGTAGCGAATCCTCTTATACTTTCCGCAATAGCATTCCCAATCGTGCGTCGGCCCGAAAATCCTTTCGCAAAAAAGACCGTCGCGCTCGGGCTTTTGGGTTCTGTAATTGATGGTTTCGGGCTTCGTAACCTCGCCGTGCGACCATTCTCTGATTTTTTCGGGCGAGGCGACGCCGATTTGCATCGCTTCAAAATTGTTCAATTCAAACATATGCTATCTCCGAATTTAATATGGCGTTTTTTATGGCTTTTTCCGCGGTATAGTACCGCGTTTTTGTGTGATGTTTACAAACGGTATAGAGCCGTTTTTTTGCTTTGCTTTAATCCAACTATAAGCCGCGTTTAGTGTAATGCTTTACGTTTTTTTCCGCGGTATAGTACCGCGTTTTTGCGTGATGCTTACAAACGGTATAGAGCCGTTTTTTTGCTTTGCTTTAATCTAACTATAAGCGGCGTTTAGTGTAATGCTTTACGTTTTTTCCGCGGTATAGTACCGCGTTTTTGTGTGATGTTTTTTCGTTTAAATACGCTTTAAATATAACTTTTTCCGCGGTATAGTACCGCGTTTTTTCTTTATTTTCCGCCGTCTTCGTCTTCCGCGCCGTCCTCTTCCGCGGCATCCGCAATCGACGTCTTAAACGAATCCTCTTCTTCGTCCTCTTCCTCTCCGATTCCGAAAGCGTCCGTCTCTTTGCCGCCCTTGCCGACGATATCGGCGAACAGCGACGCGAAAGGATCTTCTTCCTTTTTCGCCTTTTTGCCCTTAGGCTCTTTGACTTCGGACATTCCCGTTATCTCCGAAAGATCGGTTTCCTCTCCGAAAAGATCGGCAAAGATATCTCCCGTTTCCTCTTCGTCCTCCTCGTCGCCGTCGTCGTCGAACAAACTGACCGATTTTTCATCGGCGGCTATTTTGTCGAAGTCCAATTCGATTTCTCTGATATCGGTGATATCGGGCGCGGAATCTCTGTCCTCCTCGTTGAGGCTGGAAACTTTGATCTCTCTCATATCCTCCGTCAACAGCCTTACGTCCAGCGCGAGACTTTGGAATTCTTTGATCAAAACTCTGAACGCCTCTGGGATTCCCGGGTCGCTTATGTTGTTTCCCTTTACGATCGACTCGTATGTCTTGACTCTGCCCACTACGTCGTCGGACTTGACGGTCAAAATCTCCTGCAAGATATTCGCCGCGCCGTAAGCCTCCAAAGCCCAAACCTCCATTTCGCCGAATCTCTGCCCGCCGAACTGCGCTTTTCCGCCGAGAGGCTGCTGCGTAACCAAAGAATACGGCCCCGTGCTTCTCGCGTGGATTTTGTCGTCGACCAAGTGGACGAGTTTCAGCATATACATATATCCGACCGTAACGCGGTTCTCGAAAGGCTGCCCCGTTCTCCCGTCGTAGAGTTGGATTTTTCCGTCGTCGGGCAGTCCGTTTTCTTTGAACAGCATTTTGATGTCGTTTTCCGTCGCGCCGTCAAAGACGGGCGTGGCGACCTTCCAATCGAGAAGTTTCGCGACAAGCCCCAAGTGAACCTCCAAGACCTGTCCGATATTCATACGCGACGGAACGCCCAAAGGATTCAAAACGATTTGGAGCGGAGTGCCGTCCGCCATAAAGGGCATATCCTCTTTGGGCATAATGCGCGATATAACGCCCTTATTCCCGTGCCGTCCCGCCATTTTGTCGCCGACGGAAATTTTTCTCTTTTGGGCGATATAGACTCTGATCAATTTATTTACGCCGGGCGACAATTCGTCTTTGTTTTCTCTCGTGAAAGTCTTTACGTCCACGACGATTCCGCCCTCTCCGTGGGGAACGCGCAAAGACGTATCTCTGACCTCTCTCGCCTTTTCGCCGAATATCGCTCTCAACAGTCTTTCTTCGGGAGTCAAATCCGCCTCGCCCTTCGGCGTAACCTTTCCGACCAATATATCCCCCGAACGGACTTCCGCGCCGACCATAACTACGCCGTCTTCGTTCAGATATCTCAAAACGTCTTCGCCGAGATTCGGTATATCCCGCGTTATGATTTCGGGCCCGAGTTTTGTGTCGCGCGCGTCTATTTCGTGTTCTTCGATATGGATCGACGTAAAAACGTCGTCTTTTACGAGATCTTCGCTTATCAAAATCGCGTCCTCAAAGTTGTATCCCTCGAACGCCATAAAGCCGATCAAAATATTTCTGCCGAGCGCGAGTTCTCCGTTTTGCGTCGAATGCCCGTCCGCCAAGATGCTTCCCTCTTTGACGGCATCCCCGACTCTTACGATAGGTTTTTGGTTTACGCAAGTGCCTTGATTGCTCTTTGAAAACTTTTGCAAAACGTATTCCGTCTCGCCCGCCGCCGACGTTACTATGATCTTGTCCGCCGAAACGTAGGAAACCTTCCCTTCCGTCTTAGACAAAACCATAACGCCGCTGTCGTAGGCGATTTTGTGTTCTATGCCCGTTCCGATTATGGGGGCTTCGGGTTTCAGGAGAGGAACCGCCTGCCGCTGCATATTCGATCCCATCAACGCTCTGTTGGTGTCGTCGTTTTCAAGGAATGGAATGAGCGCGGTCGCGACGGAGATAAGTTGTTTGGGCGAAACGTCCATATAGTGGACAAGTTCGTTATTGACCTCTCTTATGTCCTCTTTGATTCTGACCGTTACCCTCTTGTTGACGAAATGACCGTCCTCCGTGAGGGGTTCGTTCGCCTGAGCGACGATATATTTATCTTCCTCGTCCGCGTCCAAATAGTCTATAATTTCCGTTACGATTCCCTTTTCTTGATCCACTCTCCTATAAGGCGATTCGATAAAGCCGTATTCGTTGACGCGCGCGAACGAACTCAAAGACGTGATAAGACCGATATTCTGTCCTTCGGGGGTTTCTATCGGACACATTCTGCCGTAGTGCGAGTGGTGAACGTCGCGGACTTCAAAGCCGGCGCGTTCTCTGTTCAAACCGCCCGGTCCTAAGGCGGAAAGTTTTCTTTTATGCGTCAATTCGGCGATCGGGTTGGGCTGATCCATAAACTGCGACAACTGCGACGAACCGAAAAACTCTTTGATCGCGCTGGAAACGGGTCTGACGTTGATAAGCCCCTGCGGCGTAACCTGCGAAAGGTCTTGCGAGATCGACATACGCTCTTTGACGACGCGTTCAAGTCTTGTCAAGCCGATTCTTAACTGCGCCTGCAAGAGTTCTCCGACCGAACGCACGCGCCTGTTCGCCAAGTGGTCGATATTGTCCGTCTTGCCGAAGCCGTGGACAAGCCCCAAGTTATACGAAACGATAGAAATTATATCGTCTATCGTGATGGTTTTCCCGACCAGCGCGTCCGCTTTTTCCTTGATTGCCTCTTTGATTTCGGCGTTTGATTTGCCCTCGTTTTCGGCTAAAAAGGCTTTTAAGGCGGGGAGGTACACGTCTTCGAGTACGCCCAAATCCTTAGGAGCGCAGTCTACTATTTCGGGTATATATTTCGCGGCGTTGACGCGGTTGTTTCCGATAATCTTGCATTTCTTGCCGTCCGCTCTCTCCAACCAAACTTCGTTTATGCCGAGATCCTGGATTTTTCTCGCGTCCTCGCGTCCGACGGACTGTCCTTTTTCGGCGAGAATTTCGCCCGTTTCGGGGTCTACGATATTTTCCGCGAGTTTTTTATCGGTGATTCTGGTCGCGATAGAGAGTTTTTTGTTGAATTTATACCTGCCCACTCTCGCGATATCATAGCGGTTTTTGCTGAAAAAGAGGTTGTATATCGTCGACGTGATGCCGTCCATCGTGGGGACTTCGCCCGGACGCAATCTCTTGTACAATTCGATTTTCGCCTCGTCCTCGCTCTTTTCCTTTCCGTTTATCATATCCTTTTCGGCGGTGATTTTGATCATCTCGTCGTCCTCTCCGAAAAGTTCTTTCAATTTTTCGTCGCCGCCCAGCCCCAAAGCGCGCAAAAGCGTCGTCGCCGTGATTTTGCGTCCGCGGTCGACGTGTACCCAGAGGATTCCGTTCGCGTCCTGCTCGAATTCCAGCCACGCGCCGCGCCCCGGAATAACCGTGGTATTAAATCTGTCGATTCCGTTTTTGTCCTTTACGACCTCGCAATAGACGCTGGGACTTCTGACCAACTGACTGACGACCACCCTTTCCGCTCCGTTGATGATAAAGGAGCCGTTGTCGGTCATAAGCGGAAAATCGCCCATAAAGACCTCGCTTTGGAGCATCTCTCCGCCGACGCCGTCTTTGTTGTCCTTGTTTTCCAAACGGACGGTTACCTTTAAAGGCACGGCGTAAGTCGCGTCGCGGTCTTTGCATTCCTTGATGCCGTATTTCGGCTCTCCGTCAAAACGGCAGTTCAAAAAATGCAGTTCGAGCCTGTTGCTGAAATCCGTCATCGGCGAAAAATCTTCCAAAACCTCTTTGATTCCGTGATCGATGAAGTTTTGGAAAGAATTTTTTTGAATTTCAACGAGATAAGGAATCGGCAAAATGTCCTTAATCTTGCCGAACGACATACGCTCGGTTCCGCCGCATAAAATCTTGTGAATTTTTGAAGGCATGCAATCTTCTCCTTAGGGTTTTAAGAAAATATAAAATTTATTAAAATATATCTTGAAATTTTTTAAAATCCGTGATATAATATTTCCGGCGGCAAAAACCGCTTTCAAGCGGAAAGTTGCCTATATCTCAAATCCAAACCTATATACGTGTCAATCCGGCGGCAAAAAGCCTCTTTCAACCCGATAAATTATACATAATTCAAATCCTAACGTATATATATTAGTCAAGCGGCAAAAAGTCTCTTTCAAGCCGATAAATTATACATAATTTAAATCCGAACGTATATATTAACCGACCGATAAAAAAACCGCTTAAACCCAAAAAAATTATGTACAACGCAAAAATTTAAGCGCGTATATACTAAATCGTTTAATAAGCGGATATAATTATTACAAGCGGAGTCCTCCGTCAAACATCGGTTGCCGAGATTGTCTATTTTTGTGTCTTAAACATAAACGGACAAAAGTTTCCCCTTTCCCCCGAAACAAAGCGGAAACGAAAGGTGAAAACCACCATTATAGATATTAACACATTATATTATTATAAACTCTTTTTCGTCAACCGTCAAGAGTTTTCGCGGTGTTTTTTAAAAAAATTTTTAAAATCCTTAAAAAAGGTATCTGTTTTTATGCGCTTAGACAAATTTTTAAAGGTTTCGCGCCTCATAAAACGCCGCTCCGCCGCGAACGGCGCGTGCAACGCCTCGCGCGTCTGCGTAAACGGAAAGCCCGCGAAACCCTCAAAAGAACTCAAAACCGGCGACAAAATCGAAATCTCTTTCGGCGAAAAAAAAGTTCAAGTAGAAGTCCTCTCCACGCTTTTCCGAAAAGACGAAGAACCGTATAAATTGATATAAATAAACACGCACGAAACTCAACCCTAAAACGGAAGGATATTTAAATTCGATATGAAAAAAAGAACGGCTAAACGCCCGATAAAAGACCGCGCATTCGAGTTGGACTTCGTTCGCGGGCTTTGCATAAGCCTTATGATGCTGGAACATTTCCTCGTCGCCGCCTGCTTAGTTTTTTGGGATTTCTGGTGGGACTACATTCCGCGCGACGGGATTATATTCAAACTCCTCTCAATCGGCGACAAAATCTATCTTTCACCTTGGAAAGAAACCCTCCGCGGTTACGTTATCGCGGTGTTTTTTATCGTCGCGGGGTTGTCCGCCGCCTTTTCGCGCAAGAAATACAACGGGCTTTTGAAAACCTCGCTTTTCGCGGGAGGCTTGACTCTCGTTACTTTCATTGTGTCCGAAATAACGGGCAGCGATCAATTTTTGGTAACGCACGGCGTTTTTCACATTTTCGCCGTCTGCTATCTCTTTTATTTTATCACCGTCTCCGCCGTCAAGGACAAGTTTATCCGTTCGGCGATATTCTTAACGGGCGGAACTTTCTTTATCCTCTTGCACGTTTGGACGGAAAACGGACTGCTCGTCTGGAACGACAGTTTTATCTCCGCGCTTTTCGTCGACAAGATATATTTTATATCGTGGATGGACAACGTGTTTATAATCCCTTGGGCGGGCTTTTTTCTGCTCGGCGCGGCGGCGTCGCCCCTCCTCTATCCGCATAAAACAAGCCTGCTGCCGCGCCTCAACGCCGAACTGAACGCCCCCTTAAAACTGAAAAACATACTCCTGAAAGCCGTAGTCAAGCCAATAAACTTTATCGGACGGCACCCCGTATTCTTCTATGCCTTTAACATAATCGCGTCGATACTGCTGCTTATCCTCTTCGGGGTAATATTCATAGGCGTCGAATGGATAACCGACGCTATAAATATGTTTTAGTTTTTTGATAAAGAATTTCAATGGAGAATGCGGGGAAAAACTTTTTGAAAAAAGATTTTTCCCCGTACCCCTTTTCAAAAACTTTTAACGATTTGTTCCGTCTTGTTTTATTTTTTTTTGAATTTTAAACTTTAAACTTTGATAGGGAATGCGGTGAAAAACTTTTAACGATTATACCGAATAGTATAATTTTTTTCTATTTTAAAGACGCTCGTGTCTTCTCGCAAATGTATTCTATTGAATTTATTAAAATTATTGAAAGTTTTTCAAAAAGTTTTCCCCAAAAACAAATAAAGCCCCCCCCTTATCCTCATATTCCCGAAATTTTAAAAATCTTAAAAAAACAAAAAATTCTTTGACTTTCGGGGGTGATTTGTGTTATTATATCGGCATCGAGGTAAAAAAGACAGATATGAGCATAGCCGACGAAATATTCATTCAAAATTGCAAGGACATTCTTTCCTTCGGATTCAAGGACGACGGTCTTCCCGTGCGCACCGTTTGGGAGGACGGCGAAAAGGCTTACACCGTCAAAAAATTCGGCATAGTAAACCGCTACGATCTCTCCCGTGAATTCCCGGTCATAACGCTTAGAAAGACTTTTTTCAAAGCGTCCGTCGACGAACTTCTTTGGATTTGGCAAAAGAAATCCAACCGCATTTCGGAACTTAGCAGCAAGATTTGGAACAGTTGGGCGGACGAAAACGGCACGATCGGCAAGGCGTACGGCTATCAGTTGGGCATTAAATACGACTTTAAAGAGGGGCGTTTCGACCAAGTTGACAAGATCCTTTTCGACTTGAAAAACAACCCTTACAGCCGCCGTATAATCGCCTCGATGTACAATTTTTCCGATTTAAAGGAGATGAATTTATATCCTTGCGCGTACAGCCTGACCTTGAACGTCTGCGGCGGCAAACTCAACGCGATTTTGAATCAGCGTTCGCAGGATATGCTTGTCGCGAACAATTGGAACGTGTGTCAGTACGCGGTTTTGACGCATATGTTCGCGCAGGTTTCGGGGCTTGAAACGGGCGAATTGATTCACGTCATCGCCGACGCGCATATCTACGACCGCCACGTCCCCATCGTCGAAAGAATATTAAAAAACCCGGCGTATCCCGCCCCGAAATTCGTAATCGACAAAAATATAACCGACTTTTACGCCTTTACAAAGGACAGTTTTTCGTTGGAAGAATACCGCTTTACGGAACTCGGCGAAAAAATTCCCGTCGCGATTTAAAAAATATAACTATTTCGGAATTTAAAAAATACCGTATCGATTTAAAAACCTTTTAAAGAATAGCGGAATAAAGACTCCATTCCGTAAATTCCCTTTTAAAGGAATCGGCATACAAACATACGAAACCTGAAATATATCAACCGATACAGCGAAAAATAAGAAGGAAAAAATGATCTTAATCGCCGCAAAAAACAAAAACAACGGAATAGGTTACAAAAATAAACTTCTTTTCCGCATTCCAGAGGATATGCGGTTTTTTCGCGGAACGACGGAGGGAAAAACCGTCGTCGTCGGACATTCGACCCTAAAATCTTTTAAGGACGGGAAGCCCTTGCCGAACCGCAGGAATATCGTTCTCTCGCGCGATCCGAGCCTGAAAATCGAAAACGCGGAGGTGTGCCGTTCGGCGGAGGAACTCTTTGAATTACTTAAAAACGACGGTATAGTACCGCGGTTAAACAATACGGAAAACAATTCGGAACGCCCCTTAAATATCCCAGAAAACGACGGTATAGTACCGCGGTTAGACAATATGAAAAACAATTTTGAACAATGCTTAAATATCCCCGGAAACGGCGGTATAGTACCGCGGTTAGATAATATGAAAAACAATTTTGAACAATGCTTAAATATCCCCGAAAACGGCGGTATAGTACCGCGGTTAGATAATATGAAAAACAATTTTGAACAATGCTTAAATACCCCCGAAAACGGCGGTATATCGCCGCCGGAAAATCACGAATCGGAAAGCGTATTTGTCATCGGCGGCGGCGCGGTATACGAATTGCTGGAACGCTATTGCGAATACGCGTTCATTACCGAAATCGACGGCGACTCCGCCGCGGATACCTTTATCAATTTTTTAATCCCTCCGCGCTGGACGCTTGTTTTCCGCTCCGAAAAAAAGGAATTCGAAGGAATAACATACACCTTTTGCAAGTACAAAAACAACGACGTAAAACAACCGCAAGCATAAAACGACCCGCAATCGCGCGGCATACACAAAAAACTATCGCGCGGCATACACAAAAAACTACGGAGATAAAGCAAAAAAATGAATTTACTCGGCGACTTTTTAAACGAAATCGAATTTAAAGACTACGACGATTTTTCCAAGAATCTAAAAATTTCCGTCAAAGACGGCTTCAATTTCGGCTACGACGTAGTTGACAAATACGCCGCCCTCGCTCCCGAAAAGCGCGCGTTGGTTTGGTGCGACGACAAAGGCGCGGAGAAAATCATAACCTTTAAGGAACTCGCCGAACTTTCGGACAAAGCCGCCGCCGTAATGCAAAAATACGGCGCGGAAAAGGGCGATTTTATTATGACGATGCTAAACCGCCGCTATGAATATTGGGTCGTCGCGGTCGCCGCCCACAAGATCGGCGCGGTCATCATTCCCGCCACGTGTATGCTCACTCCGAAGGACATAATCTACCGCTGCAACAGCGCGGACGTAAAGATGATTTTTTCGGTCAACGAAGAGGAAATTCTTTCGCATCTCAAAACTTCGCTGCCCGACTGCCCGACGCTGAAACATATTTTTATAACCGAAGAACCGCATAATAAAACGGATAAAACTCAAACAACCGGCGGTTCTATACCGCAAAATACGAATTCCGAAAACGCTCAAAACGAAACGGATAAAACCCGGCAAACCGGCGGTTCTATACCGCAAAATACTAACCCCGAAAACGCTCAAAACGAAACGGATAAAACCCGGCAAAACGGCGGCTCTATACCGCAAAATGCGAATTCCGAAAACACCGGCGGCGGTTTCATCAGCCTAAAAGCCGAACTTCAAGCCGCCCCCGCGAAATACCAAAAAATCGTCAACAAAAATTCCGATATGATGCTGGTATATTTTACTTCGGGGACGACGGGTTATCCCAAAATGGTCGCTCACGACTTCACCTACCCTCTGGGGCATATCATAAACGCGAAATATTGGCACGGCGTTCTCGACGACGGCTTGCATTTCACGATGGCGGAGACGGGCTGGGCGAAATTTTCGTGGGGCAAAATATACGGGCAATGGATCGCGGGAAGCGCGGTTTTCGGCTACGACTACTACGGTAGGTTTACCCCGACCGACATCCTCCCCCTCCTCTCGAAATATAAAATCACGACTTTTTGCGCTCCGCCGACGATATACCGTTTTTTGGTCAAGGAAGATCTTTCGGGATTCGACCTCTCCTCCGTCAAGCATTGTTCCACGGCGGGCGAACCTTTAAACGCCGAAATTTTCAATCAATTCGACCGCATAACGGGCTTAAAAATTCACGAAGGTTTCGGGCAGTCTGAGAGCGCGGTCATCGCCGGAACTTTCACCTGCCTCACCCCGAAACAAGGCTCGATGGGGCGTCCCTCGCCCGTCTATAAGGTCGATTTGATCGGCGACGACGGCGAACCCGTACCGAACGGCGCGATCGGCGAACTCGCCATTCTCAACAAAAAAGACAATTTCAGCCTCCTTATGGGATATCACAAAGACAAAGAAAAGACGGACGCCGCCTTGGCGGGCAAATATTACGGAACGGGCGACCTCGCCTACGCCGACGCCGACGGGTATCTCTGGTTCGTCGGACGCAAAGACGACATCATCAAAAGTTCGGGATATCGGATCGGACCTTTCGAAGTGGAAAGCGCGCTGCACGAACACCCGTCCGTCTTAGAATGCGCGATAACCGCCGTCCCCGACCCGCTGCGCGGACAAATAGTCAAGGCGACGATCGTCCTCGCGAAAGGCTTCACTCCCTCCGACGGACTCAAAAAAGAACTTCAAGAACACGTCAAAAAAGCCACCGCGCCCTATAAATATCCGCGCATTATCGAATTCGTCGACGCGCTCCCGAAAACGGTCAGCGGAAAAGTTATGAGAAAAGACATCAGAAAAAAGGACGAAAACCGTTAAAGTTTAAATTATCTTTGTTTTTACTTTATTTTTATTTTTGTTTTTTTATTTTATTTTTTTATGCGGAGAAAAACTTTTTATAAAAAGTTTTTCTCCGCGCCTCTTTTCAAAAATTTTTAATAATTTCAATGCCGCATCCGCCGACAACGCAATACTCATTTTAAAACATTTTAATACCGTATTCATAGGCGGTTCGATCTGCGTTCTAAAAAATTTAATACCGTATTCATAGACGGTTCGATCCGTATTTTAAAAAATTTAATACCGTATTCATGGGCGGTTCTATCCTCATTTTAAAAAATTTAATATCGTATTCAACGACCGTTCAACCGGCATTCTAAAAAATTGTAATAAAGTATAATTTTTTTCGGGAAAACTATTTACAATTTTTCCGATTTGTGCTATGATATCCCTATGGAAAACTCATCGAAAAAAAAGAAAGCCGCGACGCACGCGCGGATTTTGCATCAAGCCAAAATACTATTTGAAAAAAACGGGATCGCCCGCACCACGATCGAGGATATCGCCGTCGCATCGGAGATTGCGCGTTCCACTTTTTTCACGCATTTCACCGCTCTCGACGAACTTTACGCCGAGATTTCGGTCGGCGAGATCGAGGATTTGCTTGCCGTTGTGAAAGATTTGAAAGGACGCGGTCTTCCCTACGACGCGGTTTTAAAGAATCTCGTTTCAAAACTGATCGACGACACGGCGAAATATCCGAAAACTTTCGTCGAACTTTTTATCAAGGGCATTTTGAGCGCGGAAAAGACGAACAAAAATTTTTCGGATATCGAAGAGGCGATTTGCGAAATTTTGCGTTATGCGTCGCCGCCCACTCCGCGCGCCGCAACGCCGAAAGAACTCTATCGGTCGCTTTTGGGGCTGTATTTCGGGGTAGTTTTTTGCGACCTCATTTGCGGAAAAAAAATCGGCGAAATCGAAAAGTTAAAAAGCACGCTGTTTTTGTATATCGACACGCTGAACATCTCCGCGCCTTCGGTTGAGGGCTGAACATCCGCCGCGCGTTTTTTATTTAATTCCGGATGTTTTTATATCTTTATTTGAATGAGGAATATCTTTATCGTTTTTGTTTGAACGCTGAAATATCCTGCGCTTTTGATCGAACGCGGAATATTTTTGTATTTTCATTTGAACGCCGAATTAAAAACCGCATAATAAACATAACTAACGCAAATAACATAAATAACAAAAACAAACGCAAGCGCAAGCGTAAGTATAAGTATAACGAAAACAACGGTATGAAATCAAGCATAGCGAAAATAACAAAACGCAACTAAACACAACAAAAACAACGGTATGAAATCAAACATAACGAAAACAACAAAACGCAATCAAGCGTAAAACAATCTAAAAAATTAACCGCAACCGCGATTTTTATAAGGAGAAATATATGAGCAACGGATATTCAATCTCAAAGTGGGACGACGCCGCGTCGATAAACGCGGAACTTGCCAACCTCACCTCTCAGCCGATTTGGTGTGTTTCGGACGCCGCGATGACGGACGTTCTCGAAAACTACTACGGCAAAAAATGCGTCAAATCAAAGGCTCTCTACGACGAGGCGAAGCAATATATCCCCAACGGCGTACAGCACAATCTCGCCTTCAACTATCCTTTCCCCCTCTGTTTCGACCGCGCCGAAGGCGCGTATCTCTACGACGTCGACGGGAACAAATACGTTGACTTTTTGCAGGCGGGCGGTCCGACGATCTTAGGCTCGAACTACCCCGCGGTCAGAAAAGAAGTCGAGAAACTTCTCGGTTCGTGCGGTCCCGTAACCGGACTTTTTCACGAAGGCGAATTACTTTTGGCGCGTGAGATCAGCCGTCATATGCCGGCGGTGGAGATGTTCCGTATGCTGGGTTCGGGGACGGAGGCGGTTATGGCGGCGGTCAGAGCGTCAAGACTTTACACTAAAAAGAAAAATATCGTAAAGGTCGGCGGCTCGTACCACGGCTGGTCGGATCATATGGTATACGGTCAAAAAGTCCCGGGTTCGGGCAGGCTGGAATCGCACGGAATTCCCGCCCGAACCACTTCCCTCACAAGAGAAGTACGTCCGAACGACTTAAAAGCCCTCGAACGCGCCCTCATTCTCAACCTTGCGCGGGGCGGCACGGCTTGCGTGATTCTCGAACCCGTAGGTCCCGAAAGCGGAACGCGCCCCGTGGACTTCGACTACAATAAGGGCGTGCGCGAACTTTGCGACAAATACAAGACCCTCCTCATATTCGACGAAGTAGTAACGGGCTTTCGTTTGGGCTTAGGCGGCGCGCAGGGCTATTTCGGCGTCAGACCCGACCTCACGATTTTCGGAAAGGTCATCGCGGGGGGCTACCCCGCCGCGGGAGGAATCGGAGGCAGCCGCGAAATCATAACGAAAACTCTCGCCGCGGGTCTGCAAAGCGGCAGTAAAAAAGCGTATATAGGCGGCACTCTCGCCGCGAATCCCCTCTCGTCGATAGCGGGATATTACACGATCAAAGAGATCGAAAAAACTAACGCCTGCGAAAAAGCGGGGCTTGCGGGCGATAAACTCACCGCGGGCTTGAATAATTTGATCAAAAAATACGGTCTGCCCTTCGTCTGCTTCAATCAAGGGTCGATCGTGCATTTGGAATGCTCGGGGGCGATGGCTTTCGACGTTTCCGCGCCGATAAAAATTATATCTCTTTTGAAACTTTTGAAAAGTAAAGGGAACGTTATGAAAAGAAAAACCGCGATGGAGAGAATGGGCGCGGCGTATATGGCGAACGGCATAGTTACCTTGGCGGGCAGCCGCCTCTATACCTCTATGGCGGACACCGACGACGTGATAAACGAAGCCCTTGAAAAATTCGACAACGTGTTCCAAACCGTCGAAAAAGGCGTGATCGTCGAGGAATAAAAAAACGCGGATGAAAAACTTTTAATAATTTGAAATTAATCGCGGAATATTTTAAATTAAACGCGGGGGAAAAACTTTTAATAACGGATCTCTCGTAAAAAACAATTCCGTTCACACAAAAATTTAGATAAAGCAAATTCCCCTCCGCGGGAGGGGATTAAAGGGGCGGGGCGAAACGTAAAACGACGAATCTATAACGGCTTAAAATTATTAAAAGTTTTTGAAAATGGGCACGGGGAAAATACTTTTTTCATAAAAAGTTTTTCCCCGCGTTTCTTATCTAAAAATATTCATTAAAATTATATATTTATACCGCTTTTATATCTTTCGCGTTTTTTGAGATATCGAGAGCGGTCAAGATTATGCCCGTCAGCAACGACGCGGCGGGTATAATCAAATACTGCACGTTTGCCAAAATTCCGCTCAACTCCGCTTCCAAGGGCTGCCCGGCGACAAGCCCGCCTACGACGGTCAAAACAACCAAAGCGGTCAATATGATGCTTTGCCAAACGACAAACGCTATCGTTCCTCCGATTGATTTTTGATATTGTTCCGCGTTCATCGAACCCTTTTTGATCAGTTTGACCGATCCGAACAGGGACGCAAACGCGATGATGATCACGGGAATCGCGACTATTATCAAACCGATTCCGAGCAGAGCCATAAATCCTCCTTGCAACGCTCCGCACCCGGCGCCCGGAGTCGCTTCCGCGGTCTCCGCGGCGGATTTTCCCATGGCGAACGTAACGATCCCCAAAACGAAAATCCCGATTCCGCCGACTAACGACACGGCGTGAAACATCGTGAGCAATATGCCCGCTATTCTTGTCTTTAAATACATACAAAAACCCTCCCTTTTTAAAAACCTAAAAAATTTATATTCAAACAATGCCTACGCAAGCGCAAACGGTATCTAACCCGATACTTAATTATATTATAACACAAAAAAATGTCTTGTCAATACATTTTTCAAAATATTTTATTTTTTTGTTGCATTATTTTGTTTATTGTATTCATGACGGGGAAATACTTTTTTCAAAAAAGTGTTCCCCGTCGTTTTTTATCTGAAAATATTTTTGGTAAAATGTTTATTAAAAGTTTTCTCCCGTATAAAACAAACAACCGAAACAAAAAATAAACCTACTTCACCGTTTTCAAATCCTTTCGGTTTTTTTCGACGTCGAGAATAAGAAAAATAATTGCGATAATTATGAGCGCGGCAAACCCGAACGCTTCTATAACCGCGAATATTCCGCTCGGGAACGGCAAACCTACCCTATACGCTTTAAATCCTTTGAATTCTTAATTAGATCGAGGATAATAAGCGCGACCCCCGTCGCAATAATCACGGAAGGCACGGCAAAAAACGTGCTGAATAGCGGATGATCATCCCCCCTGATCAACGAAAGCACGCCAATCGATGCAAAATCCGCCAAGCAAAAAGCGGCAATCCCTTGAACAACGATAAACACTATCGTTTTACCGCGTGAATTTTTATATCCTTTCGCGTCCATATCTCCCCTTTTGATAAGGATCACTGAAGCAACCAAAGAAGGAGCCCATATACAACCAAAAATCGAAAAAATAAAAAGAACCCCCATGACTTGACCCGACTTAACGATAATTCCGCCAATAGTTTCGCCGCAGCCGTCATACTGCGAGAGCGGCGGCGTTTGCACCATATCCGCTAACAAGCCCGCGAAAACATAGATGCTGAAAGCACCCGCCGCGGTATAACACAACTCGATCAACATTCCCGCTATTTTCGTTCTCTTATACATAATAATTTTCCTTAAAAATTAATTATACGTTAAAATATGTAAATCATTTCCTACCCTATACGCTGTAAATCCTTTGAATTCTTAATCAGATCGAGGATAATAAGCGCGACACCCGTCGCAATAATCACGGAAGGCACGGCGAAAGACGCGAAAAAATAACCTAACGTGCCGAATAGCGGAGGGTCAAGCCTCCCGAGCAATGAACGTATGCCGAGCAATGCAAAATCCGCCAAACAAAAAGCGGTGATTCCTTGAAAAATGACAAACGCTATCGTTTTGCCGAGTGAATTTTTATATTCTTTCGCGTCCATACCGCCCCTTTTGATAAGTGCCATTGAAGCGAGCAAAAACGGAAGAAGTATCACGACGACAAACGAAATAACAAGAGTAACCGCCGCGGCATAACCCGACCTAAGCGCAATCCCGTTTATAATGCTGCCGCAATCGTCATACGGCGAGAGCGGCGGCATTTGCGCAATATCCGCTAACAAGCCCGCAAAAACATAGACGCCGAAAACCGCCGCCGCGCCATAACACACCGTGAGTAAAATCCCCGCCGCTAACGTCCTCTTATACATACAAAACTCTCCTATGCCGTTTTATTTTCCGACTGCAAATCTTTCTTATTTTTCTTAATATCGAGAATTACAAGCACGACCGAAGCTATGCTGAGCATGGGGAAAAACAATAGCGGTATATCCCATAAAATTCCCTCCGAAAACACACGCCTAAAAATATCGTTAAACCACGGTATACCGCATAGTAAAAAAATTACGACTTGGAATATGACGAAGAATTGTGTTAAGAACATCGCTTGCCGGTATTTTTTAGCGTTAGATAAGCCCTTTTTGATAAGCCATATAGAATACAAAAGACCCTCAACGCAGGCGGCAAACCATAGCATTATATAAAGGAGAGCCGCAAAAAACCAATAAAACACTGCAATTTCGCCGCACCCCGCCACTTGTACCGAAACCGACTTCATCCCGTCGAACATAAGCTTTCCCGTCCCGCAAAAAAAAGCGTAATATACGGCGGTGAAAATCCCCGCCACTAACGTCCTCTTATACATACAAAACTCCTCTCAAACTTCGCTTTCGCTTGACGTTGATATTGCAAATCCGCACCGAGTAATATGATCGATCCGTATATTGCGTAATATTATAAATCCGCCGTTATATATTATTAATCCGTATATTTCACAATATTATTAAATCGCTATTGCATAATATTGTTAAATGTGTTATAATTATAACATAAAAAAATTCTTTGTCAATACATTTTGGAAAAAATAAGTAATTGCTTTTATGCAAAAGACATAAAAAGTAAAAAATAATTCGCAAAAACGCAAAAACACAAAAAAATAAGGAATTTAAAAATGGATAAAAGCGACAAATACATTATCGCCCACGATATGGGTACAAGTTCCGATAAAGCCGTCCTGATCGACTTCAACGGACGGATCGCCGCCGCCTCGAAAGAGGACTATCAGACCTACTATCCCTACCCCGCCTGGGTCGAACAATCTCCCGACGACTATTGGAACGCCGTCTGCAAGGCATCCAAAACACTCGTCGAAAAGAACGATATCGATCCGTCGAGCGTAAAGGGCGTGATTTTTTCCACTCAATCTATGGGACTGATTCCCGTCGACGCGAACGGAATCCCCTTATATAACAACATCACGTGGGTGGACGGAAGAGCGGAAAAGCAAGCGCAGTCCCTTATGAAAAAGTTGGGCGGAAAGACGATTTTTTCGCTTGTTTCGGGAACGCCGATTATGGGGAAGGACGTTGCGGCGAAGATTCAATGGATCAAAGAGGAACGCCCCGATATATACAATCACACGCGCTATTTTTTGGACGTCAACGGCTATCTCAAATATAAATGCACGGGGAAAATCGTCGCGGAGTTGTCTGGCGCGTCGTCCTACGGGCTGGATCTCAAAAAAAAGACGTGGCTTTCCGCTTTGAAATTGATCGGAATCGATATGAACCGCCTCCCCCCTTTGGTCAAAAGCACCGATATCGTAGGCGGACTTTTGGACGGCGCGGCGCGCGCTATGGGATTGCTCAAAGACACGCCCGTTTTCGGCGGTTCGGACGACGTTCAGAGCGCGGCGATAGGTTCGGGGCAGAACGCGGACGGCGACATACATATATATCTCGGAACGTCCGCCTGGGTCTGCGCCTCGTCGAAGGACAAAACGCAGTTTAAAAACGGTGCGGCGGCGATTCAAAGCGCGGATCCCGATATGAACCTGATCGTCGGGATCACGGAGGCGGCGGGGTCGAATATTCAATGGCTTATCGACCAATTTTTTAAGCACGAAAAGGAGGAATTCGGCGAAGGCATTTTCGCGCATATGGACGAATTGATCGAAACCGTTCCCCCTGGCTCGGACTATCTCGTATGTACGCCGTGGATGCTGGGCGAAAGATGCCCCGTAAGTTCGACGACGACCAGAGCGACTCTCTTTAATATCAATCCCGAACATACCAGACACCACCTTATGAGAGCGGTATACGAGGGAATAGCCTACAATCTCCGCTGGATTTTAGAGAATCTCCAAAGGGATTACGGCTTTTCGTCCGAACATTTCAGAATTATCGGCGGCGGCGCGCTGGACGAAGCGTGGATGCAAATTATCGCGGACGTAACGGGAAAGGAGTTTTCTATCGGCGAAAATCCGCGCAACGCGGGCGCGCTCGGAGCGGCGATCACCGCGCTCGTCGGACTCGGCGAGATAAAAAGTTTCGGGAACGCGCGCGACTTCGTCCGTATGACCAAAACCTACCGCCCGAACAGAAAAAATAAGGAAATATACGAAAAACTATTCCAAAGTTATAAGGAAATATATTCCGGATTAAAAAAAGCATACAAAAATATCAATTCCGAAAGATTCACTTGATAAAATATTAAGCGCGCTATATTATGCCGTACTCTAAGGCGGAGAACTTTTAAATTAAAAATTTGCCCGATTTAGAATCCCTCTATATTATGCGGCGAAAAACTTTTAGTAATTTTGAGAATGACAAAGTACCGTTAAACAACTAAAACTCTCTATATCAAAAATTCCCCTACGCGGGAGGGGTGTAGGGGTGGGGCGGTCGATTTAAAATCCCTCTTTGATTTAGACGGCGCGGTATTATCATACGCTATACATAATCACTAAAAGTAAAAAAAAATTATAACTTCGTTCCCCGTTATTTCCCAATAATTATTAAAAGTTTTTGAAAGGGGTTTTTGGAGAAACTTTTTTCAAAAAGTTTCCCCAAAATAGAAAAACAAAAACAAAAATGAAATAAAACAAAAATGAAAAACAAGGAGTTATTTAATATGTCCGACAATTCAAGAATAATCCGGTCTATCATTTCCGCCGCGTCGCGGCTGTCGGCGCAGGGTCTTGCCGTCAATCTCTCGGTATGCGCGCGTTCGGACGCGGGATTTTTTATGACCGCGCCGTCCGCGGATTTTTCCGCGCCGTCCGAGAACGACGTATTCCCCGTTCCGCTTAGCGGCGGCGGCGCGGAGGGCGGTAAAGAAACGAAAATTTTTGAAACCGTCTTTGCCGCGAAGAAAAAAATAAACGCCGCGATACTCGCCTCTCCGCCCTACCTGACGCGCCTATCCGAATTGGGCGCGGAGATTCCGCCGATTTTGGACGACTTCGCGCAAATCATAGGTTCGAGTATGAAAACCGCCGCGGCGCAAAAAATTCTCTCCGCGCTGAAAGGCAGGAACGGGTGTATGATCGAAAATCTCGGCGCGCTGGTTCTCGGACGCACCGCGGACGAAGCGGCGACCGCCCTCCTCGTCGCGGAAAAAACCGCGAAAACCTACGTCCTCGCGCAGTATATCGGCACCCCCGCCCCGATTTCGCTCTTTGAAACAAAACTTATGAACTTCGTCTATAAAGTAAAATACAGCAAAAAAGCCGTAAACCCGAACGAAAAATAAACGGTAAAATAATAAAAATTTAAAAACAAAACGATAAAATGACAAAACGACAAAAAATATCGAAAACGTCGATAAAAATACCCCGAAAAAACAAAAAAACTTAAAACCGTAACGTAATATACGATAAAAATATCAATAAAAACATTCCGAAAAGACAATAAAATAATAAAGAATTAAAAAAATAATGCAAAAAATACTTGTATTTATACGCCGTATGACGTATAATAGTATTGAAAGGTCAAGGAGCGCAAAAAAATGACCGTACGTGAGATCGAAAAAACGCTTAAAAAGGCGGGTTGGTACGAATTGAGAACGACGGGCGGACACAAACATTTCGCGCATAAAGATTACGCTCATATCATCACCGTTCCCCAACACAAAGGCGATCTAAAAACGGGAACGGCAAACGCGATCTTGAAAGAAGCGGAATTAAAATAATCCGCCCGCAAATAAGAAAACAAGGAGGCGCATATGGAGTTTATTTATCCCGCAAAATTTACGGCGGCAAAGGAAGGCGGCTATACGGTAACTTTTCCCGATTTCCGCGGCGCGGTAACCGAGGGCGACGATTTAAAGGAAGCCTTCGATATGGCGGAAGACTGCTTGGGGGGGCTTTTGGCCGGCATAGAAGCGGACAAAAAAAAGTTTCCGGAAGCGACGACTCTGACCGCGTTCCCCGCCAACGACAAAAACGAGTTTATCAATCTCATAAAGGTTGATTTGACCGAATATAAACGCCGCGTCAACGACAAGCCGGTTAAAAAAACCGTATATATCCCAAAAGGCTTGAACGACCGCGCGGAGGAATTGGGCGTCAATTTTTCACGTTTACTGCGCGACGCGCTGACGCAAGAAATCAGACCGTGATATCAAACCTATTGTTCCGCATTTAAAATATCTCTCTTCGCGGCAACTTTCCGGTCGGGCGGAAACGTCAATAAAAATATCCCGAAAATACGCAAAAAACAAAAAAACTTAAAACCGCAACACAGCCCGCGATAAAAACGTTGATAAAAACATTCCGAAAACATGAAAAAAATAAAAAAACTTAAAACCGTAACGCAATATACGATAAAAATATTAATAAAAGCATTCCGAAAATATCGATAAGATAAAAATACCAAAGAAAACGTCAAAAAAATAATTCAAAAAAATAACGCAAAAAACCTCAAAAAAGGAGAATCCTTGACTTATGCGGGAAAAAGAATTAAGAACCGCGCTCACCGAAGCGGGAAAGCGTCTGGTAAGAGAAAACCTTGTTCAAGGCACGTGGGGAAACCTCTCCGCGCGCCTCGACGAAAAGCGGATGATAGTTACTCCCAGCGGAATAGATTATCTTTTGCTTACTCCCGACGATATGGTCGTCGTGGACATAGAGAGCCTCGAACACGCGGGGCCGCACAAGCCGACCAGCGAAAAAAAACTCCACGCCGCGATATATGCCGACCGCCGCGAGATAAACGCGGTCATTCACACACATTCCGAATACTGTTCCGTCGCCGCCGCCGCGCGCGCCGATTTCCCCTCCCTTGACAACGCCGCGCGAACCGCCGTCGGGCAAAATATCCGCTGCGCCGCCTACGGCCTTCCCGGTACAAAAAAAATGACGCAAGCGACCGTCGCGGCTCTAAAAGACCGAAACGGCTGTTTTTTGGCGAATCACGGAGCGATCGCGATGGGTACGTCGCTCGAAAACGCGCTGAACGCCTGCCGTATTCTCGAAAACGCCGCGAGAGAGCATATCGAAAAAACCGTATTGAAAAAGACGGGACTCAAAACCTTTTCCGACGAAGCCCTGCTGGAAGCCTTTTTCGGAAAGGTCGAAACCCCGATATGCTACGATTAATTTTTCCGTATCTCAATCAATACCGCAAAAACACTGCCCCGCGATTGATTTTTTATATCTCAACACTGCGGAAACGCTGCCCCGCGGTTGGTTTTTTCATATCTCAATACCGCAAAAACACTGCCCCGCGGTTGGTTTTTTCATATCTCAATACCGCAAAAACACTGCCCCGCGATTGATTTTTTCGCACCTCAACACCGCGGAAACGCCATACTGCAATCAATTTTTTTCCCATATAAAAAACACGGTACTATACCGCGTTTTTTTAATCTATAATCTCCGCTATTCCCCTCCGCGGGGGGGGATCAAAGGGGTGGGCGACCGATAAAAAAACTATACCTACTCATATAAAAAACACGGTACTATACCGCGTTTTTTTAATTTCATAATCTCCGCATTTTTTGTTTTAAAATTCAAAATTGTTTTGTTTTTTTAATCTCTATTTATACTAATTAAACTTTTAATCCGTACGGAGTTCGGATTGAAAACCGCCGTCCTATTTGACGGCGTAGGGCGGAAAACCCGTCCGTTTAATGCCGTCATAGCGATAAACCCGGCAAAACGAAACCGGTTTGCCGCCGCATTTTATAGAGCGGTTTTAAATCAATCATATGATTGATTTAAAAGTTTAACCGCTATATTTCCCTTTCAATTTATTCCGTTTCTTTTTAAACATATCCGAAACGACAAGCGTCAAACCGACGGCATAGGCGGGGGCAATTATTAGCCAACTCAATAAGTCCAAGTCCATTCCGTATTCCGTAATTCTATAATTTCCGTGTCCTAATTCTATCCGGAAACTTGCGGCAACAAAGCCGTCCGCCGCCCAAACATAGACAAAAAAGCCCAAAACGGCAATTTGAAACAGCAAAAACAAAATCACGGCGGCGCGGCGGCGTTTATAATCATCCGTCGTTTCCTTTTTCATAAAGGCGATTTTCAACGAAAAAGCAAAGGCAAAAAGCCCGAAAAGAACCATAGCCGTCAAATATACCGCCGCCGCGATCTCGGGAACAAATTCGACCGAAAGGAATTCTCCGCTCCGAACCCTCTCGGCAACATACGTGAACGCGCGGCGCAAAATATCGACGGTTTCTCCGTCGAATAATATCAAATATCCCACAGCGCCGACAAACGCCGCCGCGTAAAAAAGCGCGAACCATATCCCCGCTATAGTCGTCTTTTTATACATTTTTTAATCCTTTTTTATGTTTTTATCATTATACGGCGGTTAAACTTTTAAATCCAACGTACGTTTGATTTAAAACTGCATATTTAGTATAACACAAAAAGAGCGGCGTTTCAATACATTTTTAAAAAAATACTTATCCTCCGTCGCAATAAGAATTTTTTCGCTATTGAACAATACCGCGTATTCCCTTAACTTTATTAAAAGTTTTTGAAAAGGGGTACGGGGAGAAAACTTTTTATGAAAAAGTTCTCTCACGCATATTTCAAAAAAATTATTTTTTATTTTTGCGCTTACAACTTTACTAAAAGTTTTTGAAAAGAGGCGCGGGGAGAAAACTTTTTATAAAAAAGTTTCTCCCCGCATATTTCATTCCTTTATTTTTTTATTCTGTATTCTATTCCGAATCTCTTTTTTCCCCGTCGTTTTCGGCGGCGTTTCCCCCGTCGTCTTCGGCTATATTATCCTCCGGTTTCGCGGTATTATCCTCCGCTTTTTCGGCTTTTTTGCGTTCTTCCCCGGCGAGATACTCTTCGATTTCGGCGGCGGTTTTCCCGGCGAACAGCATATCGATTTCGGCGGTATAGATCGTTTCGCGTTTATATAGCAATTTGACCATATTTTCTATGACGGATAGGTTTTCCGAAACGATTCGTTTCGCTTCTCCGTAGCACCCGTCGATCAATCTTTTGACTTCGTTATCTATGACGGCTGCGATTTCCTCGCTGTAATTTTTATGCGCTTGATAGTCCCGTCCCAAGAAGACTTCGTTATCGCTTCCGAGATAGATATTCCCGAGTGTTTCGCTCATTCCGAGTTCCGCGATCATTTTTCTTGCGATTCCGGATGCGCGTTTGATATCGCTTGACGCGCCCGCGCTGATATCGTCGAGGATGATTTCCTCCGCGGCGCGTCCGGCGAGAAGTGTTTTGATCGAACTTATGAATTTGCCCTTTGTCATATGGTTGTCGTCGTTATCGGGGCGCATAAGGGTATATCCCGCCATAGGACCGCGCGGGATTATGCTGACTTCGTGAACGTTGTCGTGATTCGGCACGGTTCTGGCGACGACGGCGTGTCCCGCCTCGTGGTACGCCGTAATGCGTTTATCGAATTCCGTAACGAGGCGGCTTTTTTTCTGCGGTCCGGCGGTAACCTTATTCACGGCCTCGCCGATATCCGCCATATTCGTTTGCGCTCTGCCCGCGCGCGCGGTCAATATCGCGGCTTCGTTCAGGAGATTTTCGAGATCCGCGCCCGTGAAGCCGCCCGTCAGCCTTGCGATATGCTGCAAATTCACGTCGGGGGCGAGTTTTTTATTTCTGCTATGGACGCGGAGTATGGCTTCTCTGCCTTTTACGTCGGGGACGTTTATATATATCTGTCTGTCGAACCTGCCCGGGCGGAGCAGAGCCTGATCCAAAATATCCACTCTGTTCGTCGCCGCCATAACGATGATTCCCTCGTTGGTTTCGAATCCGTCCATATGCACGAGCAATTGATTTAGCGTTTGTTCTCTCTCGTCGTGTCCGCCGCCAAGTCCCGCGCCGCGCTGCCGTCCGACCGCGTCGATTTCGTCGATAAAGATTATGCAAGGTTTGTTGAGTTTTGCCTGTTCGAACAAATCGCGCACTCTCGACGCGCCCACGCCCACGAACATTTCGACGAAATCCGAGCCGCTGATATTAAAAAACGGAACTCTCGCTTCGCCGGCGACCGCCTTTGCAAAAAGGGTTTTTCCCGTTCCTGGTTCGCCGACCAAGAGAACGCCTTTGGGGATTCTCGCGCCCAACTCCGTAAATTTTTTGGGAGCCTTTAAGAATTCGACGATTTCGCGCAATTCCTCTTTTTCTTCTTCGACGCCCGCGACGTCGGAAAATCGTATTTTTACGTCTTTTGTAACTCTCGCCTTGGTTTTCCCGAAATTCATCGCCTTGACGTTCGCGCCCTGCGTTTGGCGGAACATAAAAAACACGACGACGCCCACGATGAGAAAGCCCAAAATCGGCAGAACGATATTCATAAAGACCGCGCCGCGGTTCGGGTCGTCAAATTCGATCAGCGAATCGGGGAGCGACGTGTCGAGTTTCAACAATTCGAGGGCGATTTCGTCCGCGGTTTTTCCGTCTTTTTCCCATTCGGCGGTTTTGGACACGACAAGATGTTCGGCGTATCTTTCTCTCAGTACGTTTTCAAAGTTGACCCTCGACGAAACGTAGGCATAACCGTCGAAACGTTTCGGGAAGTCTTTTTCCTTTGTCGCGGAACCCGATTTCCGATAGACGACTCTATACGTCGTGATTTGAATTTCGACGATTTCGCCGCTCAAAACTCCCGCGATGATCTCGTCGGGCTTACGCTCCTCGGGCTTTCCCGAACCCAACGACAAAGCGATAAGGACCGCCGCGCCCACAAAGACGAGCAGTACGATGATGTTTTTTAAGTAACCGTATTTTTTCACTAAGGCCTCCAAAGTATGTTTTTTACATCAAAGTATGTTTTTTACATATTATACTATTTTTCGCAATTTCGGTTATATAATTACACTAACGCATTTACGCAATTTCAATTATATCATTATACTAACGTATTTACGTAATTTCGGTTATATCATTATACTAACGCATTTACGCAATTTCGGTTATATCATTATACTAACGTATTTACGTAATTTCAATTATATCATTATACTAACGCATTTACGCAATTTCGGTTATATAATTATACTAACGCATTTACGTAATTTCAATTATATCATTATACTAACGCATTTACGCAATTTCGGTTACATCATTATACTAACGCATTTACGTAATTTCGGTTATATCGTCGTCCTAAAATATTTACGAAATTGCCGTTATATTATTATACTAACATAAAAACGGAAAAATATCAAACCTTTTTATATATCATAATATCACGCCGCTTTCAATTTTTAGATTTTATAGCGGTTAAACTTTTAAATCAATCATACGTTTGATTTAAAACCGCATATTATGCGGCGGCAAGCCGTTACATTTTGCCGGGTTTACCGCTATGACGGCATTAAACGGGCGGATTTTAATCCGTACACCATACGGATTAAAAATTTAATTAGTATAGCAAAAAAGACGCATTCTAAAATTCGTTCAAGTTTATTCGACGATTCTAAGGGTGGGGCGAAACGTTACGTTTGATATTTTACCGTTTACGTCAACAATGATATGACTTAAAAAGCGACGCATTTTAACGACATTTTTCCCTTATTATCCGCTATTCCCCTCCGTGGGAGGGGTGTAGGGGTGGGGCGACCGCTTAAAATATTACCCTTTACGTCAATGACGATAGAAAACGGAAACGGCGCATTTTAACGGCATTTCACTTATTATCCTTATATTCCCCTCCGCCGAAAGGACAACGGCGGAGCGGTCTAAATCCTCAGCTCTCCCAAACCCTCACATTCCCGTTCATTCTCCCGTCAGCGCGTCGAGATTATTCGCCAAATATTCGGCGATTCTCCCGCTCATCTCTTCGATCAATGAGACCTCGACGGATATCAACTGCATAACGTTATCTTCGGCGTTTTCGGCGACGATTCCGACGATTCCGACGTCTCCGTACCGTTTTCCCGCCTTTCGGACGGCGTATCCCGCGCCCACTCCGCGGTATCCGATCTTAATTTTTCCGATTTCGCGTCCCGATCCTAAGCAAGCGTCGACGGCTACGACCTTACTTTCCTTATGGATTTCCCTGATAAAGCCGTCGTAAAAGTCTATATTCGCGCCGTTTATGTTACGTCCGGTAGTTCCGTAGACATATGCCCTCAGATTGTATTCCTCGATAAGTTTTCTGCCCACCGCGGGACCCAAAAGGTCGCCCGAAACGCGGTCGCTTCCGATGCACATAACGACGGGGAGTGGTTTTCCCTCTCTTTTTCGGGACATATTTTGCGGCATTCCGCCCCCCGAAACGCTCTCGCTTTTTTCGATCACATTTAACGGTATTCCGTTCTCCGCAACGCTCTCGCTTTTTTCAACCGCGTTTAACGGCATACGATTATCCGCGTCGAACTTATTTTTTCTTTCTTTCGGCATAATTTTCAATATCCTCCGTTCTCGAATCGAACTTATTCCATACCGAAAGATTATTGCCTTTCCCGTGATTTTTTAAATAAGATTCCCGATTAAAAAGGCGCGCGTAAAAGCAAAAAAATTGACGAATAAAAGCGAATACGTCAATTTTAATTGCAAAATATGTATTGTTTATGAATTTTCGATATTTTTTTGACGGGAATAAAAACTCTTTTTTGTTATACCCGTTAAAACTTTTCCCCGTACGCCGTAAGGATTAAGATCCGCCTTAATTTCCGCGATACTATACCGCCTTTACCTCTCAAAATTCCCCTTTCCTATTCCGCGCTTCCGACCGTTTCTTCCGTCCGCCGTTCCCAAAATCATTCCTCTTTTCTATTCCGCATTTTCCGCCGGTTCTCACGCGCGTTTTCCGCGATACTATACCGCCTTTACCTCTCAAAAATTCCCCTTTCCTATTCCGCGCTTCCGACAGATTCTCCCATTCATCGTTCCCAAAATCATTCCTCTTTTCTATCCCGCGTTTTCCGCGATACTATACCGCTATATTTTTCGCCTCTCTCTCGATTCTCTCGTTGTCCTCTTTGATCGTCTTCGCGACCTCTTTGTCGTCATACAAAAAATAGAACACCAGCGAAAACCCGATTATGACCGCCGCCGTAACCGCGACGAGGCGTGTTCCTTCGACCGTGGCGTTCCCCGCCGCGCTTCCTTTCGAGATCAGCGCGGGCAGGATAAAAGTAACGATCGACTGCGCCAATTGCAGGATAAAACTACGCACCGCCGAGAACATTCCCGCCCTGTTTACGCCCGTTTTGATGGTATCGTACTGCGCGAGATCGGCGAACGCCGAGGACGGAATGATATTCGTAATCGATATGGGAAAGCCGATAAAGACCCCTATCAGCACGGCGAACGCGGTTCCCCCGATCGCCGGGACGATCACGGCGTGCAGGGCGATCGCGGTATAGATGACGGTATAGGCGATACAAGCCCCTATGAGCAGAGGTTTTTTCCCGAATTTTTTTGCCAAACGGTTGACGAGAGGATACGACGCCACGCCGACGACGATCGTCAAAGCCATAACGACGGTTGAAAAACTTTCGTTCAAGCCTATCAGCACGGTGATATAATACATCAGCGAAAAGTTAAAGAACGAAAAAGCGATCCACATCACGATATAGCCCGCGATGAGTATAGAAAAATTTTTATATTTAAACGTCGCCTTAAAGGATTGCAATAGGGGCGCGTAGCAAGGTTTCCGCTCCACGTAGTCGTTTTCCTTGATAAAAACGACGGGAATCAGCGCGAAAACCGCCGCGAAAAACCCGAAAATAACGAACGTCAGCCGCCACGAGGCGAGTTCGGACATTCCTCCCGCGGCAAAGGCGTTTTTTATGATCGGCGCGGCGAATATTATGACGCTCCCGACGACGAAAACCGCCGTATTGATCGTATAAAAGAACACGCGCCGTTTGTGATCGGTAACGATCTCCGCCGCGAGAGCGGAATACGGAATGTGATACAGCGATGAAAAAAAGTTAAACCCGAAAAGCATAACGACGAACCAAACGACGTTGAGGGCGTGCGGATATCCGTAAGGCACGAAAGCCAGCAAAACCCCGAACACCGACATCGGAATCGCGGCTATCCGCATAAAAGAGATCCGCGCGCCGCGCTTACTCGTACTTTTATCGCTTCTCGACGCGATAAAGGGGTCGATCACCGCGTCGAAAATCACGCCGAGCCCGCGCACAAGCGCGAAAACGAAAGCGGCGCGCGGAAGCAAAGACGGAATCGTCGAACCCTCCGCGGGTATAAAAATATACATCAAATACGTAACCGTCAGCGCGTTAAAAACCGACCGCGAAAAATCTCCCAAACAAAATATCAAAAGAGTCTTGTTGCCCGCCGTTTTTTTCATAATTTTTTCTCCTTTTCCGTTTGGCTTTTGAATGTTGTATACCCCGTTCGCCTATATAAAACCGAACTTTATATACTTATTCTTTCCGCGTTATATAAAACGTGGTTTCATATAATTGCTCTTTCCGCATTATATAAAATCAAATTTTTATACATAACCTAATACGCTTATATAAAACGGGATTTTTATACATAATATATATACATACAAAATATATATGTTTTATAGTATATCTCAAAGCCAAACCGTTGTCAAGCAAAATAAACGAAAAATAAAAAATATTTTCAACAAACCGAAAAAATAAATCAATAGCGAAACTATACAAAAATCCAATATTTCTTTTATATAAAAAAACGCGGTATAGTACCGCGTTTAATTCCTCAAAATCCCTCCCCCCGTCAGTAAGCGGCAACGAAAGCGAATTCTCTAATTATCCGCTATTCCCCTCCGCGGGATGGGACAAAAGGGGTGAGCGGCCGCTCGGAGAAAGTGAATTTTTCGTTTAAAGCGCGGAGAGAGAAAATTCCCCTCCGTGGGAGGGGTTAGGGGGTGGGGCGGCCTTACAAAATCCCCCTCCGCGCAGCGTCGAGACCGCTTAAAAAACTCTCGTTTCCCCCTCAAAATCCGCGGTATAGTACCGCGTTTAATTCCTCAAAATCCCCCCTCCGCGTGATCGGCGGCGGGTACGGCGGCTACCCGGCGGTTCCGGTCTCAGCCGCCGCGGCATTCGCGGTCGTTTCCGCGGTTTTCTCTCCGTCCACGGTATTCAACTTTCTCGCTTTCAATTCCGCCATAATTTGCGCGTACTTCTTTTTATCGAGGTTATAAAAGAGCAGCGCCAAAATCATCAATATTCCCGAAACCGCCGATATCAAAAGCGCGATATCGAAATATTCCGTCGCGCGCGCCAAGACTTCGGGAGCGACGGACTCTCTTTCGACGTTAAAGTAATCTTTCGGGTTATACCCGATATGTTTTTGTATTGCGACGGGTATAAACATCGCGATTTGAGAGACGAACCCGACGACGGCATACGCGAAAGTTTGTATAAATCCTTCCAGCCGTTTGCCCGTTTTCCACTGTTGGTAGTCATAAATTTCGGACAGCATAAGCGGAATCAGAGATCCGATCGCGTTGAATCCCGCGCAGAATTTCGCGGCTGTGAGTACGATAGTGCTTTGCAGACCGACTTGCAAATTTGCCGATCCGACGGCCGCCAGCGCGACGTACGACAGCGTACTAAAAATTTGCCAGCCGAGCATAATCGTCCGATTGTTAAATTTCCTTGCCAATAAGGGCAGAATGATCATATTCGGCGTCGCGGCAAAGCCCGTAACGAGCGTCAGCGTTCCGAATATCTCTAGCCCGTCTTTGAAAGTTTCGGCGTATCTCAAACGCCCTATGGTCTCCGAACTCATATCGGCGACGCTTCTAAGGCAACCCAAAGTCAGCGCGAGCGTCAAGATCATCAGCGGTTTATTTTGCAAAACTAATTTCAGCCCTTCGGATATTTTAATTTTTTCGACTTTTTTCTCCGTTTCATAGACGCGTTCTTTGACTTTCAGCATAAGCATAACGAGAACGATGCTAAAAGCGACCGAAACCGCGCCCATAAACCGAATCACCAAAAATTCCTTACTCGGATCGCTCCCCAATATACTGCTCCTAAACCACATACTAAGCGGATTAAAAAGCGAGGGCGCGAGATTGATTATAAGACCGATAGGCGACCAAATATCAGATCTTTCTTGTTGGTTGGGCGTTATGACCGCGGGCATCATATTAAAAAGGTTGATCCACACGTTATACAAAATCAACGCGGGAACGCAGGTCAGATAGGCTTGCAGGGCGCGCAAGCCCTCTTGCGAATTATTCGGATCGGGCAGCCAAGTCGCCGCGAGTACGAACACGCCGACGACGGGAGCCATAAACATCAAATAGGGCTTATATTTCCCCCATTTCGTCTTCGTTTTATGTAAAAGTTTGCCGAAAAGCGGTTGAGCGAAAAGCCCCGCCGTGCTTGCGATGAAAAAGATTATCTGTCCGTGTTCGACGCCGATACTGTAGATTTCGGGGATTTTAAACGCGCTTATAAAAGTCCCCATAACCGCGGAAACGAGATAGATTCCCATTCCGCCGCCGCCGAAACAAGCGATTTCTTTGATCGAAAGATACCGCCCCTCGCCGGGCTTGCTCCAATACTTTTTAAGACTTGAAAACATTTTTTTCATCTATCCTTCTTTAAAAAAATATTTCACGATTTAGATTTACCTTAGTCTTGAATTTTCCGTTAAGATCATACTTCAACCCCGACACGGACTTATCTCCGGTTTAGATTTTCCGTTAAGATCCTACCTTAACCCTAAGACCTATCTTAGTCTTGAATTTTCCGTTAAGATCATACTTCAACCCCGACACGGACTTATTTCCGTTTTAGATTTTCCGTTAAGATCATAAGAATACGGCATTTTAATGTATCGGCAAAGACGAACTTTCAATTTTTTTATTTTGTATATCAATGTATTCAAGCAAGCGCAAACAACCTTGTAACTTTTTATTGCGTATGTCGTTTCTAAATTTTTTATTTCGCACATTAATGTATTCAAGCAAGCGCAAACAACCTTGTAACTTTTTATTTCGCAATGTCGTTTCTAAATTTTTTATTTCGCATATCAATGTATTCAAGTAAGCGCGAACAACCTTAAAAAATTCTTATTTCGTTTCCATACTTCCGTTCCGCTTAAAAAAACGAAAAGCAAGCGTTTCATATAATTCCCCTCCGTGGGAGGGGGTTAGGGGGCGGGGCGTAACGTCGGCTTGATATGGACTGTTTACGCCAATGCCGATAAGAAACGAAAGCGACGCATTTTAACGACATTTCACTTATTATCCGCTATTCCCCTCCGTGGGAGGGGGTTAGGGGGTGGGGCGAAACGTCCGTTTGATATTTTACCTTTTACGTCAACGATGATATGACTTAAAAAGCGACGCATTTTAACGGCATTTCACTTATTATCCGCTATTCCCCTCCGTGGGAGGGGGTTAGGGGGTGGGGCGTGACGATTCCAAGTGTGGGGCGAAACGTCCGTTTGATATTTTACCTTTTACGTCAACAATGATATGACTTAAAAAGCGGCGCATTTTATATCGAAATAGCAGAATTACCTAAAAAACACACCCGGGGTGGGCGGGAATGGGGGGTGCGTAAGG
>JAISNN010000069.1 GCA_031276195.1 Clostridiales bacterium | reverse complement strand
AAAGGGTTCGGGAAAGACTTTTTTCAAAAAGTTTTTCCCGAAATAACTTATCCTTAAATTCCCCTCCGCATTACTAAAAGTTTTTGAAAAGGGTTCGGGAAAGACTTTTTTCAAAAAGTCTTTCCCGAAACAACCATCCTTTCCCGAAATTAACTTTCCGCGTTTGCGGACTGTTGCCGAGATATTTTGGTCAATTTATGTAGATATTTGTCCCTTGCGATACACAACCGTGTCATATTTTGTTTTTTTATCTTTTTTGCAATATGCGACCTTAACTTTTATTGAACTTTTTTTCCGGCATATATAAAAAATTCATATTGACTTATTATAAGGGTGATAGACTGTATTCAAGAATGCCGACGGTCCGGCAAAAAAATAAAAAAGGTGGAACTTTTATGCAAGAAGAAAAAATCTGTACTTTTATCGAAGATATGATCACCCTCGCCCCGACTTTCAAAAAAAACTTCTTAGAAAGTCTCGGAGCGGCGCACGAAAAGAAACTGTCTAATCATCAGTTTTATTGTCTTGCGATCATCTACAAGCAAGAATCCGTCCCGATGTCCGTTTTGGCGCGTACGCTCGGGATCTCGAAGCAGCAACTTACGCGCATAGTAGACGAACTGTCAAATCAAGACCTTGTCATCAGAACGATCAATCCGCGCAACCGCAGAGTGATTCTCGCGCGCCTCAGCGACGAAGGGAAGAAGCGTATCGCGGCGTTTAAAGAGGCGGCGAAAGCCAAAGCGGCGGAACTTTTTTCGGTTTTCGGCGAAGAGGAACTTGACGCGGCGATCAACAGCTTGCGCGTACTCGGCGAATTGTTCGCGAAGATTCAGTCGGCGGCAAAATTATAAAAACGCGGCGGCGATTATCAAAATGATCCGCATATCGGCGGTTAACTATCGGTAATTATTTAGAATGATCGGCATTATTAGCGATCGGCAATCACCGATTATTTAGAATTATTTACATATTAACGATCGCCGATTGTTTAGAATGATTCGCATATCGGTAGTCAATGATCGATAATTATTAAAATGATCGGAATTATTAGCGATCGGCAATCACCGATTATTTAGAATTATTTACATATTAACGATCGCCGATTGTTTAGAATGATCCGCATATCGGCGGTCAATGATCGATAATTATTAAAATGATCGGCATTATTAGAGATCGGCAATCACCGATTATTTAGAATTATCTACATATTAGCGATCGCCGATTGTTTAGAATGATCCGCATATCGGCGGTCAATGATCGGTAATTATTAAAATGATCGGCATTATTAGCGGTTATCGGCAATTTTGCGGTTTATGAAAAATAAAAAACGGGAAAGACATTTGTTTCTCCCGTTTTTTATTTTTAAAAATTCTTCGCCGTAACGATTGAATAATGAAAAATTCTATCCTATACCCGCTATCAAACAACTACCGCCGCCGACCGCTATCAAATAAACGCCGCCGCCAACACCGACCGCTAACCGCCAACCTCACCGCTTCTACTTCAACAATTTTTCCGCTTTTTCGTATTCTGGGAAAAACCCCTTTAAATATCCGTAGAATTTCTTGTCGTGATAGCGCGTCAAGAGGTGTGTCAACTCGTGTACGACGACATAATCGAGGCATTCGAGGGGTTTTTCGGCGAGCAGGAGTGAAAATCGGATTTTTTTTGTTTTCAGCGAGCAACTTCCCCATCGGCTTTTCATTCGCGTTACGCTCCACGCCGAACATTTCAGTCCCGTTCGGTTTTCCCAAAGCGGAATTCTCCCGGAAAGTTCTTTTTTTAGCGTTGAGATTAAAAATTTCTCAAAAAAAATGCGGCGTTTTTCCTCAAAACGAAGCGTATCCGCCGGATTTTCCGGAGAATCGGAACTATCACATACCGTTTTGCAATTCTCTTTCGCGTACCGCTTTATATCCCCTCTTTCCCCGTTCTCTTTCGCGTAATAATTCACCGCCGCCCTTTCGCCGCCCCATTTTCCGCAATAATTATCATTCGCCGCGTTCGCCGCATTTCCGCTCTCTTTATCATAATGATTTATATCCGTCATTCCGCAACTCTCTTTCGCGTAACAATTCACCTCCGTCCTTTCGCCGCTCTCTTTTCCGCAATAATTATCATTCGCCGCGTTGCCTCTCTCTTTATCATAATGATTTATATCCGTCCTTCCGCAATTCTCTTTCGCGTAATAATTCACCTCCGCCCTTTCCCCATTCTCTTTTCCGCAATAATTATCATTCGCCGCGTTACCTCTCTCTTTATCATAATGATTTATATCCGCCCTTTCGCAATTCTCTTTCTTATAATAATTCACCTCCGCCCTTTCGCCGCCCCCTTTTCCGCAATAATTATCATTAGCCGCGTTTCCGTTTTCCTTCATACGGTTCCCGTTCCCAAAGCGGTTTACAAACGGCGTTTCGTAGAGCAATATGTCTTGATCGATCGTGATTTTTTGTTTTTTTCCGTATTTTTCCGCGACGGTATAATCTTTTCCGAATATGCGGATTTTTCCGCCGTCCGAATAGTCGGGCGCATATCTTTCCTTTTCAAAAAAAGCCTTCAAATGTTTTATGAGCCATGCGCGTTTTCTCAAAGCGAAGCCTTCCGCGTCCTCTTTTTTCGCGCGGTACGGCGCGGTTATATAGACGCGTCCGCTTCTGACGTACAAATTTATATTTTTTACGCCTTTTTTGCGCGTAAAAAAGACGGTGATTTCGGTTTCGCCGTCCAGCGTAATATTAAAACTTTCGCTTGTCCCGTTTGTTTTCATTCTTTAATCCGTTTATTTTTTTGAATTCGTTTTTAAGATGTTTTCAAGTCTTTTTTGCGCCGTATTACTTTTCTTTCTTGTTTTTTCGCATTATCACTATAATATTACCGCCCGCAATAACTACGCTTGCCTATGCTTTTTTAAAATTCGCCGTTGATTCATTTCCGCATATTCCCCTCCGTGGGAGGGGCAAGGGGTGGGGCGACCTCTCACTATCCTTTTAAAACACTTTTTATAGCGCATTTTTATAACCGTCATAATACCGCCTACGCGCAACCTCCCAAAAAAAATAATCACTCCGTTTGCTTTCTAATTCTCTCGTCCGGTTCGCCCGCCGTAGTCGATTCCAAAAAAATCGATTTTATTTTCGATTCGCTCATACGCTGCGTCGGATAGACACTCCTATGTCCCGTAACGAGATATGCGACGGGGCAGGCGACGGTTGCAAGCACGGCAAGACCGGGCGACAAAAACATCTCGAACGCCATAATTATGCAAGCGAGCGGCGTATTCGTCGAACTCGCCAAAACGCACAACATTCCGAGGCAGGCATAAAGCGAGGGATCAAGCCCGAAAACCGCCGCGAAAGCATTTCCGGACGTAATCCCGATAAACATAAGCGGAGTCAAAATGCCGCCGCTTCCTCCGAAAGACAGCGTAACCGCCGTAAACAGCATTTTTAAAAGAAAATCGTAAAGGCGCACTTGTCCGCCTTCGATCGCGGGCATAAAATAATTTATGCCCAATCCCAAATAATCGCTCCCGAAAATCAACGCCAAGACGATGATTGCGCCGCCGCCGATAAGCCCCTTTAACGGCTTATATATCTTGATTTTTTCCGCGAAACGGTGCGTTAAATTCAAAACGGAAATCGTCAAAAGCGAAACCAATCCAAAAAATACGCCGCTAAAAAGCGCGGAAGAAAGCATAGGCAAGGCGTTATACTGCGTGATCGAAAGGTCAAAAAACGAGGGCATAAGTTCGGTCGGCGCGCCCAGCCAAAGGGATACGAGCCGCCCGACGACCGCCGCCGTCATAACGGGAAGAATGTTTTTTAGATTCAGCCGCCCGACGACCAAAACCTCAACGGCAAAAACCGCCGCCGCGACGGGCGTACCGAAAATAGCCGCGAAAGCCGCGGACATTCCGCAGATGACCAGCCTTTTCGCGTCGTGCGGACTAAGACGGAAAAGCCCCGCCAAAACGCTCGCCGCCCCCGCGCCGATTTGCGTCGTCGGTCCTTCCTTTCCCGCCGAACCGCCGAAAGCGATCGTAAAAACCGTCGCGGCAATCTTGACGGGAATGACCTTCGCGTCCATTTTTCCGTTGTTTTTGTGAATCGCTTCGATCGCTTTTTCCGTCCCGTGTCCCTCCGCGGAAGGCGAAACGCGCGCCGCCAAAAACGAGGAAACAAACATCGCGAACGGCAAAAACAAAAAATAATACGGTATGCCGCCAACCGCCGCGCAAGCCAGATTCAAAAGCCGAATGAACCCCGCGGAAAGCGCGCCGACGACCGCGCCCGTCAAAGCGGCGAGAAACAACCATTTCAATATATCGGTCAAAAATAATAAAAAAACCGTAACTTTCTTTTTTAACATGCTAATATATTACTACCAATCGAAGATTTTTTCAATCGTTTTCATAGTGTTTTTCAGAATTTTTTTTAATGTTTTCATATGTTTTTTATGCCGTTTTCACGCCGTTTTTAGGCTGTTTTTATGCCGTTTTTACGCCGTTTTTACGCCGTTTTTATGCCGTTTTTAAGGTGTTTTTATGCCGTTTTTAAGGCTTTTTTATACCGTTTTTATGCCGCTTTTAAGGTGTTTTTATGCCGCTTTTAAGGCTTTTTTATGCCGCTTTTAAGGCTTTTTTACGCCGTTTTTATGCCGTTTTAGGCTGTTTTCAAGGCTGTTTTCAAGGCTTTTTTACGCCGTTTTTAAGGCTTTTTTATACCGCTTTTACGCCGTTTTTAAGGCCTTTTTATGCCGTTTTTATGTCGTTTTTATGTCGTTTTTACGCCGTTTTTAAGGCTTTTTTACGTTGTTTTTGTGTGGTTTTCCTGTCCTTTTTAAGACCTTTTTGAGACTTTTTTTGTCGTTTTCTGTTTTGATATAAAACGATAAATCCCCCGAAAAACGGGAGATTTATCGCTAAAACCTTATCATCGCAAGGTTTTCTTTTTTTTCAAGGGAACACTTTTCCCTACTTTTTCAGGGCGTATTTTTGTCCCTTTTTGTCAGATGGCGGGAAATGGTCGTCCGCGGAAACCTTGACGGTCATTCCCGTCCTCGAACCGTTTGAATTTACCAATTCGTAGGTTCCGCTTTGTTCGGCTTTCTCGCCGGGCTTGTAAGTTTTGTTCATAATGAAACTCCTCCGTCGGCAAAACAAACAACCGATTTGTCATAACTTTTTCGCTTTTATTCAAAACGGTTAAATTTGTCCGCCGATAATATTTTGCGCGGCATACGCTCCGTTTATTCATTTTTTTTACGGTAAAATTTGCCATACGGACGGTTTTTCGTTTTTATGAATTATACAAATTGGGTCGTTTTTATTTTTTTGTATCCTCATTTTCGTAAATTTTCGTTATTTTTGCCTTTATTTCTCGGGATTTTCGCTTATCGTATCTTTTTATTCCGTTATTTTTGCCTTTATTTTTTCGGCATTTTCGCTTATTCTATCTTTTTATTCCGTTATTTTTGCCTTTATTTTTTCGGGATTTTCGCTTATCGTATCTTTTTATTCCGTTCTTTCTGCCTTTATTTTTCGGCATTTTCGCTTATTCTATCTTTTTATTCCGTTCTTTCTGCCTTTATTTTTTCGGGATTTTCGCTTATTCTATCTTTTTATTCCGTTCTTTCTGCCTTTATTTTTCGGGATTTTCGCTTATCGTATCTTTTTTATTTTCGGAGTTTTCCTCCAATTTCTTTTTCAAGGCATTTCCGTTTATAAACGCCGTATATTCGTCCGAAACCGTATCGCGATATTCGTTATCCGTTAATCTTATGATTTTCCTTTCTTTTTTCAGCGTTTCATAAGAAAAGCCTCTTTTTTCGACTCCGCTTCCATTTTCCGCTTCGTTCCCGTACAAAAAGCCGCCTTTCTCGCCGTTTCCTTCTTTGCCGTCGTATAAATAGCCGCCGTCTTTCCCGTCCGTATATTTCGGTTCGTCATCGTATATATAATCGTAACCGCCGTTTTCCGTATCGCCCCGTTCGTCCGCAGATCTCTCGCCGAAAGATATTTTCTTATTTTCTTTTTTCAGCGTTTCATAAGAGAAACCTCTCTTTTCGTTTCCGTTTTCTATACCGACCGCTCCGCGAACGTCCTCATTCTCACCGTTTCTTTGCCTTACCGTATCTCCGCGAACGCCCTCATTCTCACCGCTATTGCGCCTTATTGCGCCTTTGCGAACGCCCTCATTCTCACCGTTTCTTTGCCTTGCCGTATCTCCGCGAACGTCCTCATTCTCACCGCTATTGCGCCTTATTGCACCTTTGCGAACGTCCTCATTCTCAACGCCGAATCCGTCCTCCGCGTTTAGATCCGCGCCCTTCCCCGCTCTCCTCTCCGCAAGTCTCAATTCCGTTTTCCTCTTATATACCGCCGCGACCGCCGCAAGCGACGCAAAACAAAAAACCGCCGCTCCCATAACGATCGTAACGATCTTGACGGCTCCGCCTATCCCGCCGCCGATGTCCAATCCTTCCGCGTCATGTTCGCCCGCGACGTTCTTTTCCGCTTCAAATTCCAAAAACGTTTTGCCGTCGAGATCCAGCCAAAAAAACAGCGTATACTTGCCCGCGCGATTCAAAGTATACGCCTCTCCCGTTCCGTTTTTCAGATCGGCTCTCAATTCGGCGATTCCGTTATTTTTGTGAAAAACCGCGCAGCGCAAAACCACCGAATCGAACGAATTCAAAAAGGTTTCGTCAAGATTCAACGCCGCTTTCAATCCTTGCGCGTCGATCGCCGCGCCCTCCGTGCTTTCGACATAACCGCTGACGGCGGATACCATAGGCGCGGTCGTTTCGGGATTATTCTCTATGCGGCGAAGTGTAAAGCGGAGAGTTTTTAAAATATGTTCGTTATACTTATCTCCCGAATATTCCGCGGACAAGAGATATTCAACCTCGATATCTATCTCGCGGTACGTAGGAAAATCCTCCCCGAAAAACGCGCTCAAAGCGTCAAAAAAGCCGACCGCGTTCCCGCTTATTCCGTCGGGAAAAACGGCGGCCGTCAAATCGGTTTTTGAAGATATCGTTTTTGAGACGGGCTTGCCGTCCTTGTCATCGGTTATTTTGAGAATTCTCGTTGAAACCGCCCGAACGCCGCCGATCGCGCCGCGGACGGTTGCGCCGAACCTGCCGCGCGTCATATCGGGCGTTTCGGCGCGAAGAGAGGGATAGACTGCGGCCGAACCGTTGCCGATATAGTATGTCCCCCCGTCGAAAGGAAAAACCGCATCGTAAAAAATCAACTTTAACTTAAAACGGTTTCTATAAATATCCTCGCCCTTTTGCAACTTATAGTCTGTCAAAACCTCGATTTCGACCTCGTCCGAACCGCCCGAAAAGCCGCCTCCCCAATATATCAAGACGAAAATCCTTCCCATTTTTTCGGGGTCGGCGGCGGCCATTGACGTCGCGCATTCTCCGCCGTACGCATACTCGACGGAATCGACCTTTTCGCCGCCGTAGGTCTCGAATTTCAACTCCGTCCTTTCCAGAAAATATACCTCGCGGGTCAAAAGACGGACGCGGCCGCGCGTCAATCCGGAGGGATTTTCGTTTTCGTCCGCGTTGATTGCGGTTTCGCTTTCATTTGAATTTCCGCTTGCGTTTGCGTTTATATTCGTATTAGCATTTGCGTTTTCTTTAACGTTTGCGCTTATATTTGCATTCGCGTTTGCGTTTATATTCGTATTCGCGCTTACGTTTGTATTTTCATTTTCGCTTACGCTTATATTCCCGTTCGCGCCGTCAAAATATATGCCGAAACTCCCCCTCGCGAAACCGACCGAAACACTCGAAAGAACAACAAAAAACGCCGCGAATAAAAACGGCTTAAAAACAAAACTTTTAAAAATCTCCGCCTTTGCCTTTTTAAATCTTTTGCCGCTCATTGTTTTCTCTCTCGAATTGTTTATTGCGGAAGTGAAATGTCCTAAGGTCATTTTGGTAAACCGCCGATTATTGCGAGCAGCCCTAATAATACGTCGAAAAAATCGGCAAATTCTATACGCATCGAACTAACGATATTTTTAAAAATATCTAAGGGCATATCGCCCTTAATTTTCGTTATTTTTACTACAAAGTTTTCTAAAAATTCGGTAAACTTCTTATCGGACATCAAGTAACACAACGCCGCGGGTATTAAAAACAAATTAGATATTTCGATTCGCTTTCCCGAATAAGTTTTTATTTTATCCGCCAAAATATTTTCAGCCGGCAGCCGGATTTTCGACGTATAGTTATAGAGCCGCTGACCGTGCGCGCACGTATTGCGCATATCCACGCATAAAAAGAATACGCCGTCTAAAACCCTGTTCGGCAGTTCTATGTTCGTTGTTTCGTAAAGATATTTACATACGTCCCGTTTGTCCGACGGTTTCATACAAGAATAAAACCACTGTATATTGTTGAACGTTAAAATGTTGCAAAGAACCCAAAGAGGGATTTCTTTATAGTTTTTCTCGTAATGCTTTATGCAATCAAAGCGTGAACCTTTCTTTTGCAGCGCGTCTTCTATATTCCTCTCTATTTCCGACAACAGCCTCTTTACGCTTTCTTTTTGTTTTTCGTTGTATACATTGAAATTATCGGCGTTCAAATATCCGCTTGCCCCGTACTTTTTAGTAAACTCATAGGTAACGGCGGTTTTAAGCGTGTTTTCCGCAGACAAAAGTAACGGCATAAGCGCGCCGCGCAGCCACTCGTCAAAATCATATAAGGCTTTTAAATCCCCGATCTTTACGCCCGGAATATATTTATCCGTGCCTTTTATGACGAAAGGTTCTTTATAGCCGTTGACTAAATTGTAATAGTTGCAAGTACGCAGATAAAACTTGGCTTTATCTTTATCGGATATAACTAAACCGCGCGATATGAGCAACTCTATTTGTTCGTCTAACGATTTAAACGGTTTCTTTTCCATCGTAATTAAATTGCGTTTGCAAGAAAAAGAAAAGGCGGCACTTTTTGAATAGTACCGACCTTCCCTTCGTATCGCTACATATAGCGCGATAGGATACCAACTATTATCAAAGATATCTTTGATAATATTATGATAGCACAAATATGACGTGCTGTCAATACTATTATATGATTTTTTTTCATTTTTTTGCAAATCTATGCCAATTTTTTCTCCTATTCTTTTTTTGATTATGTTTATTTGTTATGATTATATCACTTTTATTCCTTCCTTGCAAGCGGTTTTACAAAAATTCCCGCTAATTTACCCGATAACGCTGTTTCCTTTCCGCCGGTTATGCCGCTCGGGTTTATATCTATTAACATAAAGGTTTCACGGTCTATGTTAAACGTAAATTAGCCGCGTGTTTTTCCGCCGGTTATGCCGTCCGGGTTTATATCTCGCAATATTCTATTTCACGGTCTATGCTCACGCAATAAGCCGCGTATTTTCTGCCCACGTTCAATCTTTTTATGTATACGTCGTTCAACTTCCGGACGTCGAATTTTTTGAAAGAAGCGACACCGAAAGACGTATATTTCGCATACGCCTCTTTCGCCGCCCACGTCGAAAAAAAATCCCGCGCCGTCTTGATTTTCATCGCTTCGCCGCGCGTAAAAAAGCGTTCGGCAATTCTTTCGCGGCATCCGATTTCGCGCACAAGTTCCGCGTCCACGCCGACGTTATAACCCGACATCGCGACCAGCGTCAAACCCGCGGTGTGCGAAAGAGAAAAATTCACGTCCGAATTTTCAAAATACGGCTTTCCGTTTTTGTTCCGCACGATTTTGACGTTTTTCGACGTATAACCGATCCCCTTAATCTCCGCGTACCTGTCCAGACAACGCAAAATTAAGTTCTCGGAATCGATATTTTCATCACGGCAAATAAAAATAATCATAAAGATATTATAACATAAATCCTAACGCAATTAAAGACGTTTTTCCAAAAAAACGGAAAAAATTTTTAGAAATCGCTTTAAATGCGGACAAAAAACCCCTTTTGAGCGTTTTTCATAGCCTCTTGTACGAAAACAAAAAAACGTTTCCGCTAAAAAGCGAAAACGTTTTTCTTTTGCCGCATTAGCGGATCTATTTTTTTGCTTCATTTCAGCGTCGTTCAAGCGTTAACCGTAAGCGGATAACCGCCGCTTATTAATCGGCCGCCCCACCCCTGCCCCTCCCACGGAGGGGAATTTTTATTGCCTTCGCTTTGAGAGTGAAACGCTTGATCTCTTTTGGTTCGGTGGCGCTTGCTTTTTCTATTCGGTCGTACTTGTTTTTTTTCTAATCGGCCGCCCCACCTCTTTATCCCCTCCCACGGAGGGGAATTTTAAGGATGGTGAACCGCTAAGCGCTAACAAACGCCGCCGCTAATTGCTCGCTGACAATTAATCACCGCCGCCCCACCCCTGCCCCTCCCACGGAGGGGAATTTTAAGGATAGCAAACCGCTAAGCGCTAATAAACGACCGCTAATAACCGCCGTCTTCGCCGTCTTTCTCCTCCGCGTGTCCGCACGACGGACAAGAACCGCCGCAATCCGGACAACCGCAGCCGCAGCCGGTTTTTCCTTTTTTTCTTTTTACGATATTATATATAACCGTAAACGCCACCAATGCTATCGCCGCGATTAATATAATAATTTCTATAGATTCCATACTTTCACCTCAAACAAATATATGCCCGTTAAACTTTCAAATCCGGCAAGGTTATTTACTCTCGAATCCGCATACGAAAGAATATAAATTCCTCACTTCTTCAACGACGTTTTTATTTTTTATATTCAAAGGCTCTTAAACTCCGTAATTCACAGACGAAAGAATATAAATTCCTCTCTTCTTAAACGACGTTTTTATTTTTTATATTCAAAGGCTCTTAAACTCCGCAATTCACAGACAAAAGAATACTAATTCCTTATTTCTTAAACAACGTTTTTTCCGGTTCAAAGGTTCTTAAACTCCGCAATTCATAGACGAAAGAATACTAATTCCTTTTTTCTTAAACAACGTTTTTTCCAGTTCAAAGGCTCTTAAACTCCGTAATTCACAGACGAAAGAATACTACTTCCTTATTTCTTAAACAACGTTTTTTCCGGTTCAAAGGCTCTTAAACTCCGTAATTCACAGACGAAAGAATACTAATTCCTTATTTCTTAAACAACGTTTTTTCCGGTTCAAAGGTTCTTAGGCTCCGCAATTCATAGACGAAAGAATACTAATTCCTTATTTCTTAAACAACGCTTTTATTTTTCCGATCAGTTTAAACCGCGCCGCCGCAAATATGCCGCCGAACAGAACCAAGAGAACCAAAATCCCCAGCCACACGCTAATCACAAACAGCGTTCCGATCCAAAACACCGCGAGCGCGACTATGTATGCCGTCGCGACCCAAAACGCGATCGCTTTAAACAGCCATTTTCCGTTCCTGAATTCGCCGCGCGCCGCCGCGACCGCCGCCATACACGGCACGCTCAAAAGATTGAACGCCATAAACGCGAACATAGCGGGTATCGCGATATCCAAACCGCCCAAAACTCCTCCGACGCTGAGCAGCATAACCGCCAGCGGACTGTCGCCCTCCGACATATCCGCCTCCAAAGCCGCGTCGCCGTCCATTCCCGAAAAGATTCCCATAGTCGCGACGACGACTTCTTTCGCGATAAGCCCCGTCAAAGTCGCGACGACGAATTTCCAGCCGTTCTCGCCCATTCCGAACCCGAGAGGTATAAAAATCCAATTAAAGAAGCGCGAAATCAACCCCAGCATACTGTCGCCGCTGTCCTCGACCATCCGGAACGAAAAACTGAGATTGCTCAAAGCCCAGATGACGACCGTCGCGCCCGCGATAATCGTTCCCGCTCTTATGACGTAGTGTTTGAGTTTTTCCCAAAGATGGATCAAGGTGTTTTTTATTTGCGGCGTGTGATAGGCGGGCAATTCCATAATAAACGGGGGCGTTTCACCCTTTATAATCGTCTTTTTCAGCAAAAACGACGCCGCGATAGCCACCGCGATTCCCAAAACGTACATGGAAAACACGACGAATTCAGCGTTCAAAGAACTGTACTTAAAGGCGAACGCGCCCGCAAACGCCGCCCAAATCGGCAGTTTCGCCCCGCACGAAAAGAAAGGCATCAAAAAGATCGTTCTCCTCCTCTCCTGCTCGTTTTCAAGCGTCCTGGTCGCCATAACACCCGGCACGCCGCACCCGAAACACATCACAAGCGGCATAAACGCCTTCCCCGAAAGACCGAAACGGCGGAACGCTCTGTCCATAATGAACGCGACGCGCGCCATATAACCGCTGTCCTCCAAAATCGAAAGGAACAAAAACAACACCATAATCTGAGGAATAAAGGACAAAACCGCGAATACGCCGCCCAAAAGTCCGTCGTTTATAAGACTCGAATACCATACGCCCTCGGGCAGCGCGCCCGCTACGGATTCGCCGATCCAAGACGTAAAGGCGTCCAAAAGGTTGAAAATTATGATGCCGGGCGAATTGATCGCGTCCGTTCCGAAAATCGCGTTCTCGAAACTCCCTTCCTTAAAGAAAATCCCCAAAAAGAGAAAATCTTCGCTGAAAGTGATATGAAAAACACCCAGCATAATGACCAAAAAGATCGGAATTCCCCAAATTTTGTGCGTCAAAATCTTGTCTATTTTGTCGCTTTTGCTAAGCCCCGCGCCTCTTTGCGCTTTTTTTAGGACGGAGGAAAACTCCGCGGCGATCCGCTTGTATCTCGCGTCCGCGATAAGCCCCTCGAAATCTCCCTCGAATATGCCCGTGTCCATATTTTTTTTCAATTCATCGGCTTTTTGGGAAATGTCGGGGTGGGCGGCAAGTTCCAATTCGTCGTTTTCGATAATCTTGACCGCGTGGAACAGCGGACTTGCGACTCCCGCCTTTTTAAATAATTCCGTAACCGACGAGATCACGCCGCCAAGCGGGCTTTGCGACAAAACGCAGTTGCCCTTTCTGTTCGCCTTAGCGGACTTGACCGCCGCATCGACAAGCGCGGAGGTGTTCATATTTTTGAGCGCGCTGATCTTGACGACGGGAATCCCCAAAGCCTTTTCCAATTTTGCCGCGTCGATTTCGTCGTTGTTTTTTTCCAAAACGTCGATCATATTCAAAGCGACGACGACGGGAATGTCCAATTCCAAAAGTTGCGTGGTCAAATATAAGTTGCGTTCCAAGTTTGTCGCGTCCACGATATTGATGATCGCGTCGGGACGCTCGTCCACGAGAAAGTTTCTCGAAACGATCTCCTCGGGCGAATAGGGCGAAAGGGAGTATATGCCCGGAAGATCGATGATTTCGGGCTTTTCGGCGTGTTTTTTATAGACGCCCGAACGCTTGTCAATAGTTACGCCCGGCCAGTTTCCGACGTGCGCCGTACTGCCCGTCAAAGCGTTGAAAAGTGTGGTTTTTCCGCTGTTCGGATTGCCCGCCAATGCAAATTTCATCTTTTTTTCTCCTGATTATTTTATGCCGTATTATCTGTAACGCGTCTGTTTTTAACGCGTTTATTTTTTATGCCGTATCGTTTATCGCGCGTTTATTTTTTATGCCGTATCGTTTATCGCGTGTTTTGTATGCCGTATCGTTTGTAACGCGCTTATTTTTAACGTATTCCGTATGACGTACCGTTTTATCGCGCGTCCGCTTTGTCCCGATAACCGCCGCCGATCACCGACCACCGACCGCTAATATCCCGCCGATACGCCGCTAACCGCCTATAATCTCCAAAACAACCGTCTCCGCCTCGCTCTTTCTCAGCGAAAGTTCGTAGCCCCGCACCGAAACCTCAATCGGATCACCCAAAGGCGCGGTCTTGACCATAACGATCTCCGCGCCGGGCGTTACACCCATATCGAAAAGCCTGCGGCGAATCTTGCCCTCCGCAAGGACAGTCTTTACTCTCCCCTTTTCACGCGGAGCGAATTCGTTCAATTTTTTTTCCATTTATTCTACTTCCTTGTTATGTAATAATTCTTTGACTTTTTATCTTTTTGCGGCATTTTTCTTATTATCCGCTATTCCCCTCCGTGGGAGGGGGTAAGGGGGTGGGGCGACCGATTTACTGACAAATTTTTATGTATCTATGCAAGCGGCATACTCCCCTTTTACGACACGATAATTTTCATCGCCAAAGCCTTATTCAACGCGACGCGTCCGTCTTTTATTTTCAAGACGACGTTCCCGTCGTTGTCGAACATCGAAACTATATTGCTGCCTATCGACATTCCGAGATTTTCGAGATGTCTTTTTGTCTTGTCGTCGGCGTTGATCTGCCTGATTGTGATTTCCTTTCCGAAAGGCGCGAAAGCGAGCGTCATAGACTTATCCCCCGTTTTGTTTTTCTCATTTTAGTTTGCGTGCGCTAATTATTTTTTCGTTTTTAGGTATAATTTGTATTTTGTATGCGGTATGCGTTAAACCGCTTTACTTTTCGGTATAACTTGTATGCGTTAAACCGTTCCGTTTTTTCGGCATAACTTGTATGCGTTAAACCGTTTCGTTTTTTCGGCATAACTTGTATGCGCTAAACCGTTTCGTTTTTTCGGCATAACTCGTATGCGCTAAACCGTTCCGTTTTTAGGTATAACTTGTATGCGTTAAACCGTTCCGTTTTTTTGCTATACAAATTAAACTTTTAAACCGCTATATAAACAACGTTGCGTTTTTAAAATTAAGTTTGCTTCCGCTAACTTAATACGCTTCAAAAACAGAGTGATTAACTCTGTAAAAATATTTTAGCACAAAAAAATCACGCCGTCAAGCGTTAGCGTTAAACAACTTAAAAAAATTTTAAAATTTTTTCAATTTTTCCGCGGCTTACGCCGCCGTTTATCTATTTTGAAAATTATCAACGCCTTTTTATCTATTTTAGAAATTATCAACGCGTTTTATCTATTTTAGAAATTATCAACGCCTTTTACCCGTTTTGAAAATTATCGCCGCGTTTTTTTCCTCTTAAAGCGTAATCGTTATACTTTTTTTGGACTAACAAAAATTACCTGCGCTTTTTTTTCGCCGAAGTAACTAAATACTAAAAAAATGAATACACTAAAATTGTCGGATAAACAACAAAAACGCGGCTTTAAATCCGTTTTTTTTCAATAACCGCATCGCGCAATACGGTAATTACACGCAAAATACGGACGGCATTTTGACGGGCTTGCCGCTATGACCGCATCGCGCAGTACGGTAACTACACGCAAAATACGGACGGCATTTTGACGGGCTTGCCGCTATGACGGCGGATTTTAATCCGTACGCCGCGCGGATTAAAAGTTTAACGGTATAACCGTTATCTGCCTTGCGAAAAACAAAACCGCCGCGAAAATTCAAAATAAGGAGAAAAAATATGTTTGACTACCGAAATCAACCCGAAACGCCACAAGACTCGAAACAAAACCGCCCCTTGCCGAAAAATACCGTTTTGGCGCAGGCGTACGTCCCCGAACAAGCGTTCCGCAACCTCTATCACCCCGAAAAAGCCCTTATGCAGGGAACGCTTTTTCAAGAACTCGATATGCCGTATAATAAACCCGGGCATACGCGCCGGTAAATTAAGAAACCGTTTATCGCTTTGCGTTTGCCGTATATAAAAACCTGCGGCGGACTACGGCATACGCGCCGGTAAATTAAGAAAACGTTTATCGCTTTGCGTTTGCCGTATCTATAAAAACCTGCGGCGGACTACGGCATACGCGCCGACAGACAAAAAATTCTACAAAAAAAGGAGAGAGAAAAATGAATACTATGCTTTTTAAATTAACTCAACTCGACTTTTCCGCGATCGATCTGCACCTATACCTCGACACACACCCCGACGACAAAAAGGCTATCGCGGAATATAACAGGCTCGTCAAAGAGGCGGCGGACTTGCGCGCCGAATATGAACAAAAAAACGGCGGATTGACCTCGAACGCCCCGTCCGATCCGAACGGATTTAATTGGATCACAGAACCGTGGGATTGGGAAGAGGCTTATAACTAACTAAACCGCTCCCGAAACCGCGTCAAAAAAAATTAATTCAAAAACGCTAAACGCTAAATGTTAAACGCAAAAACTAAACGCGTAATATTAAACGTTAAATACAAAAACATAAAACGTTAAACGCGAAATATGTCAAAAATTTATAAAACAAAACGCTAAACGCTAAATGCGGAACGCTAAACGCAAAAACTAAACGCGGAACATTAAACGTTAAATACAAAAACATAAAACGTTAAACGCGAAATATGTCAAAAATTTATAAAACGGACAGATCCCGTCAATTTTAAAAAAAAGGAGAAATCAAATATTTATGTGGATATACGACAAAAAACTCGAATTCCCCGTCAAAATCAAAAAAAGAGACCCGAAACTCGCAAAACTCATCATCACTCAATACGGCGGCCCCGACGGCGAACTCGGCGCGTCCCTGCGCTATCTAAGCCAACGCTTCGCAACGGTTACGCCGCAAGCCAAAGCCGCGCTGACGGATATCGGAACGGAGGAATTGGCTCACCTCGAAATGATCGGCGCGATCGTCCAACAGTTGACCGCAAACCTCTCGATCGACGAAATCAAAGCGGGCGGCTTCGACCCCTTTTACGTCGAACACGGGCTGGGAGTCTTTCCGCAGAGCGCGGCGGGCGACCCGTTTTCCGCGGGGGCGTTCCAAAGCAAGGGCGACCCCGTTACCGATCTGTATGAGGATTTGGCGGCGGAACAAAAGGCACGCACGACATACGAATACCTGCTCGATATGATCGACGACCCGGACGTCGCCGCGCCGATAAAATTTTTGCGCGAACGCGAAATCGTGCATTTCCAACGCTTCGGCGAGGCTCTCGAATATGTCAGGCATCACCTGTCAAATAATCACTATTTTTAAAATCCGCAGCGGAGATGCGCCGGTGATCGGCGGTTAGCGGAGGTGATCGTCGGATAGTTATTAAGCGGTTAGCGGCATAGTTATTAAGGCAAAACGCAAAATGTAACGCGAAATATAAAAAACGTAACGCGCGATACAAAAAATATAATACCGCTAACAAACAACAAATAACCGCCTTCACCGATCGCCGATCGCTAAACGCTAACCGCCGATCCCCTATACCGCCGCCGTTTTTAATACGACAAATTATTATACGTTCTCGGAAACGCCGAAACGTCCCGAATGTTTGTCATACCCGTGAGCAGCATTATCATACGCTCGAATCCCAGACCGAACCCCGCGTGTTTACAGCCGCCGTAGATTCTGAGATCGGTATACCATTTATAGTCGGCGGCGCAAAGCCCGAATTCTTTCATACGCGCGTTCAAGACTTCGGCGCGCTCCTCCCGCCGGCTTCCGCCGATCAATTCGCCTATCCCGGCGACGAGAAGGTCGGCGGCGGCGACGGTTTTCCCGTCGTCGTTCAGGCGCATATAAAACGCCTTTATGCCCTTCGGATAGTCCGTCAAAAAAACGGGCTTTTTAAAAACCTCCTCCGTCAAAAAACGTTCGTGTTCCGATTGCAAGTCCGATCCCCATTCGACGGGATATTCAAACTTTTTGCCGCTTTTTTTGAGAATTTCCACCGCTTCGGTGTACGAAAGGCGGACAAATTCGCTTTCCGCAATATTTTTCAAGCGTTCTTTCAGCCCGCCGTCGACGTTTTGATTCAAAAAATCCAACTCTTCGGGACAGTTTTTTTCGATGTGGTTTATGATGAATTTGACCATATCCTCCGCGAGATTCATATCGTCCGCAAGATCCGAAAAGGCGATTTCGGGTTCGACCATCCAAAACTCCGCGGCGTGCCGGGCGGTATTTGAAAGTTCGGCACGGAAAGTCGGACCGAAAGTGTACACCTTTGCGAACGCCATAGCGAAAGTTTCGACGTTCAACTGTCCGCTGACGGTCAATTTCGCCGCCTTGCCGAAAAAATCCGAACCGAAGTCGATTTCGCCTTTTTCGCATTTCGCGTCCGCCGTTTCGTTTTCGGATATGGCGTTTGTATTTGTTTCGTTTTTCGCGTTTGCTATTCCGCGTTTCGATATATCGTTTGTATTTGTTTCGTTTTTCCCGTCCGCTTTTCCGCGTTTCGATATATCGTTTGTATTGGTTTCGCATTTCACGTCCGCTTTTCCGCGTTTCGATATATCGTTTGTATTTGTTTCACTTTTCGCGTTTGCTTTTCCGCGTTCGGATATGCAATTTAAATCTTTTTCGCATTTCGCTATTCCGCATTTCGATATATCGTTTGTATTTGTTTCACCTTTCGCGTTTGCTATTCCGCATTCCGATATAATGTTTAAATCTTTTTCGTTTTTCGGCTTTTCCGCTTTGCGGCGCGGAATGTCGTTCAAGTCCAGCGTCGTAACCTTAAACATCGCCCCCGCGCCCTCGCAATCGCTCGCGGTGATTATGGGCGTATGGACGTAGACGAAACCCCTCTCGTGAAAAAATTTGTGAATAGCGAACGCCGTCTCGCTCCTGATCCTAAAAACCGCGCCGAAAGTGTTCGTCCTCGGTCTTAGATGCGCCTTTTCGCGCAAAAATTCAAAAGAATGCTTCTTTTTTTGGATCGGATATTCGGGTACGGAGTTGCCCTCGACGACGATTTCCGTCGCGGCAATCTCGAACGGCCGGCGGTTTTGCGGAGTCAAAACGACGCGCCCGGCGACGCTCAAAGCCGCCCCGACGCATTGTTTCGAGATCGTTTCAAAATCCGCGCCGACTTTTTGATCCGCCGTTCGGTTCTCTTTTCCGCCGTCCGAATATGTTTTTTTATTATTTACTCCGTCCGCAAAACCGCACGCCGTGTTCCCGTCGAATACGATTTGGCAGTTTTTCAAAAAAGACCCGTCGTTCAATTCGATAAACCCGAACGTTTTTGACGCCCGAAGCGACCGAACCCAGCCCGAAATCAAAACGACCTCGCCGTCTTTTAAATCGGTTTTCCCGAAAAGTTCTTTTACGGTAGTTTTTTTCATATATAATTCTCCATCCCTCCGTCCGCGAAGTTTTTTTAAAAATTCCTCAATTCATAAATACAATTTTTCTAATAAATCGATTCCGCTTTTCGTTTTGAATATATTTTTCTTGACGTTTTCTATCCCGTCCCGTCCGGTTCCGTCCTCAAAGATATTCACCAAAAAGTCGGCTTCGACCAAAATTTGAAAATCCGCGCCCTCGACGCCGCCGTAGTGATGATGCCGCCCGATAAGAAACAATATCCGTTCTTTGTCGGCTTCGTCTATGCTAACGCCCTTCAAAAGTTCTTTCGCGACGGGCGGACCTTCGATTTCCTGCCAATGCCCCGCGCTTGAATTATGTTTACGTTCCGCTTCGTGAATGCCGATATCGTGAAGTATCGCGGCGATATCTATCACGGTTTGCGTATTCGGGGCGCATTTTTCCATAAATCCTATATGGTGCGCGAACGAAAATACCTTGATCAAATGATTGATCCGCTTTACGTCGTTTCCGTTATAGGCTATCGCCGAAGCGAGAACACAATCAACCGACAAAATATCCTCCTAAAACCGCGGCTCTCTTTTATTCATATAAAATACCGATTCGCGGTCGTTTTTTTAATGCAAATATATTATACCTAAAACCGCGGCTCCGTTGTTTTTAATTTACGGGCATAAACCGCCGATTTCCGCCGTTTTTTTATACGAATATATTATACCGAATTTTACTATTAGTCAACCCTTTTTTGCGTAACTTTAATAAAAAAATCCCCCTCCGTGTAAAAGGCAGGGGCGGACAAAACGTTTCGTTTGAAATTTACATATTGCGTCAAGACGATAGGTCGATGAAGCGGCGCATTGTATACTAACTTATTAGACCTTTCCGAATAGAGTACGGGGAGAAAACTTTTTTTAAAAAATTTTCTCCCCGAATTATCCGTATTGACCTTATTAATCTCCCCAAAGACTGTTATTGCCGCTCGTTCTCGTTTACATACTGAAACAACGGCTGATTCATTGTTCCGTAAGGAACCATCGAGATCGGCTGAACGATGGGGGTAAGTTGGATGCGGTCGCTGGGTTTTTCGACGGGCATCGGTTGATTGACGGGCGCGAAGCCGTAGACCATTCTCCTGACCGGTTTAACTTTTTTGCGTCTCATAATAATTCCCTCCTTCTATAAAATTTTTCATATTTTTCTTGTTTTTTTATATTGATTTTTTATTTTATTAATTCTTTTTTTTAACTTTTATTTTTTAATTATTTTAATTTTTCCGATTTTTTTTTTGCTTATACGGCGGTATAATGAGGCATTGTTATTCTTCTTTTTGCTTATACGGCGGTATATGCGGCATTGTTATTCTTCGTCCGGGAGCGCGCCCTCGACTTCCGCGTAGCGTTCGGTCTTGATAAAGGCGTTCGTGAACATCAAGAGGAAAGAGATTCCAAACAAGGCATAATAACCGAAGTTCATCTTATAGCCCGCCGCGCCGTTGGAGAATGCCGAAAGCACGGCGTCCCCGACCGCTTGTCCGTCCCCGACGTTCAATATTACGACCGACACAAAGATCGCGATCACTCCTATGAAAATCAAAACGTTCGATTTATTCGGACCTTTTTTGAGTTTGCCCGTGATCGATTTGACTATGTATTTAAAGGCGTTGTAGACGGCGGTCAAAAAAACCGTCAAAACCCCCACCGAAGCCAAACACGCGCCGATGACAAGGGTTGTATTTCCGCTTGCGAATATATCCGCGAAACCGCCGCTCTCCGCCGCGGCGAAAATTCCGATAAACGTCGACAATCCGCCCAAAATGTTCATTCCCGTATATTCCGAAATCGTCGGGAACGCGGCCGCGAAAAACACCAAGACGCTCAACGCGAGCATAAACAGCGACAAGCCGTGATGTTTGATCGGTTCTTTTTCGGGCATAACGGTTTCGACTTGATAGAGAGGCTGGTTTTGCGTCGTGTACGGAACGAACGAAACCGGAATTATGATCGGCGAAAGTTGAACGCCGTTCGCGCCTCCCGGGGCGTTTACGGGCGTGCCGGGCGCGTAACCGTAGCCGTAGCCGGGCGCGATCCCGCCCTGCTGCTGCGCTTGCTGCTGGGGCTGAGGCTGCTGCTGAGGTTGAACGCGGTCGATTTCGTCCGGACGGCAAACGTTTTGATTTTGCCCGTCGTAAAGCGCGCCCTCGCGGCGTTCCGCCGGGAAGCGGCCGCTTTGGCGTTGCTGTAATTGACCGCCGTATGCGCCTTGACCGTAGCCGTAGCCGTCGTTATAGCCGAAAGCGTCGTCCCTATAACCGTCGTTATACGGATCTAACCCGTCCGCGGACGACTGACAAAACACGCTTATATAATAGTCGCATACAAATTTATCCGCGCAAGTATCGCACTCATTATGAGTGCAAACGTCCTCCGCAGCGGTTTCCGTTAATTCTTTTTTGGTTTTCTTGCTCATAACACCATCCCTCATCGTCCGAATACCATATATAGTATACAACATTTTTAATAAAATTTCAATACATATTTATAATTATCTTAAAAAATTTTTCGCAAATTTTATCTTTATTCACAAAAAATGGGACGAACGGCGTATTTTGTGTACTATATGTCCGATACGGATATAAATTTTATAACCGTGAAACTTTTAATCCGCTCAATATACGGATTTAAAACCGCCGTTGTTTGAGGCGGAACCCGTTTAATACCGTTCACGGCGGTAAACGGCAAAATACAAGCATTTTGCCGCCGCATATTATACCGATTAAACTTTTAATCCGCTCAATATCTCGATTTAAAAGTTTAGCCGCCGTATTAAAAAAGCGGCGAAACGCGTTCGCCGCTTTTTTGAAAAATCTTTTTAATGCTTCGTAACCCCGAAATCATTCCTCAACCTGCAAAACGGGCTGATTCATCGTGCCGTAAGGCACGAGCGCGACAGGCTGAACGATCGGATTTATTTGCATTATAGGCGTAGGCGCCGAGATTGCGACCGGAGCCGGATTCGGCAGCGGTCTGTAAACGACGTGAACGTTTGAGATTTCAACCGCCGGCAAAAGAGTTTCCCCCGTCGGAGGCGCGTCGTTTTTATTGTTTTTCTTTGCCATAAGTACAGTCTCCTTTCAGGACGAACCCGAACCTTTTCCGATCGGGATACTCGTTTATGACAAACGGAAACCGCTTAACTTTTTCTTTTCACGAACTGCTTTTTATTTATTTATAAGAGACACAACGTATGATGTGATCCCCAGACCCGCGACCAAAAGATACGACGTAAATACGGCGAATCCTCCGAATGCCGCCGGATCGAAAGAACCGAAAATCTGCATCGTAAGAATCGACAACAAGAAACCGTTGACGTGCGCCCAGAGATTGCCGTCCACGGCGATCTCGTAGGTATAGATAAACATAGCGATTGCTCCGACCGCGGCGATAATGACGAAGAGCGAAACGACTTTCCTGCCCATTTCTTTGCCCGTAAACAGGCTCAAAACGGACAAGACTAAACTAACCGCGGCGACGAATATCAAAATAGACAAAATAATCGCCTGCGGCTCGATCATCGCGCCGCTTTCGGTTATGTAAAACTTTACGCCGTCGGGAACGCCCTCTCCGTTCAAGGGAAGATATCCCGTGAAAGAAGAAAGATTGTACAATAGTTCCCCCTCCTCTCCCGTCGGAAGCAAACCTATAATTTTGTTTCCGAACAAGATTATCGCGGTCAAGCCTATTAATACGACACAGACTCCTATGTTAATTATCGGCGAATAAATGCCAACCCTTTTTCTTACAATGCTCATATTATACAACTCCTAAAAACAAACCGTAAACCGTTACCGTTTGTTCGGTATATTCGCGAATTATTCTTCAACCTGCAAAACGGGTTGATTCATCGTGCCGTACGGTACGAGAGCGATCGGCTGCACGATCGGGTTGATCTGCATGATCGGCGTGGGAGCGGAAATCGCCACGGGGGCGGGATTCGGAAGCGTTCTGTAAACGAT
>JAISNN010000080.1 GCA_031276195.1 Clostridiales bacterium | reverse complement strand
TCGAAGCATATCAAAACGATAAATTGCCTGATTTTGTAAGAAATACATTATTTGCAAGCATTGAAGATCAAACCTTATAGAAAATGCGGTTCATTTACGGTATAAAATAATTATCGAATAAAAACCTGATAACCCTTGGTCAATCGCTAAAGGCGGAGTACAATTAGGCAAATATTCCAACGGGCTTGGGCAAATCAATAAAACGAAAGCGGCGGAATGGATGAAAATACTTGCGACATATAAATATGGAGGTAAAAAATAATGTATACGACTATCGGGTATCAAGCGTTCCGTTCTTGCAGTAGTTTGACAGCGATCGTTATACCCGAGGGATCAAGATTAGCGAGTATAGGTGGTTTAGCGTTCGGTTATTGCAATAGTTTGACGACGATCGTTATACCCGAGGGAGTAACGAGTATAGGTAGTTCTGCGTTCCGGGGTTGCAGTAGTTTGACAAAGATCGTTATACCCGAGGGAGTAACGAGTATAGGGGAAAGGGCGTTCTCCGGTTGCAGTAGGTTGACAATTTTTGCGGGAAAGGGGAGTAAGCCCGACGGGTGGAATTCGAGTTGGAATTATGATAACCGTCCCGTGTATTGGTATTCGGAGTCGCAAAAGAGCGGAAACTATTGGCGTTACGTCGACGGCGTTCCCACGCCGTGGAACAGTTATTAGGCGGTTGGAAGTTCACGCAAAGCGGAATCATTATACTTCGGCGGTTAGAATTCCATAAAAAGTTGAGGTTTTCAAAAAATATTTATTTTTCTTCCGTTTTTTGATTGACAATTAAATCGAAGTGTAGTATTATGTAAAAAATTGAATATAAAAAATGCGATTATGGAAGACACGGGTATGCCGTTAAATTAGACTTATCAGAGAGCCGCGAAAGGTGAAAGGCGGCGTTTAACGCGGCAGACTTATCCCTTCTTAGCAGAACCGCAGAACGAAGGTTTTTTTCAAAAAAACAGTGTCGGCGCGAGTGTAAACGGAACGTTTTAAATCCCGCGCTTAGACCGTCTATTAAGCGGTTTCGGGTTCGGCTCCGTTATCATGCCGCGTCGAACGGGAGTTTCGGGGGTTCTTTCCGGGGTTTTTTTGAAATTCCGCTTTAAAAAAAGAAATTTCCGGCCGTTCGGTTTTTAAGTGAGCGCGAGACGTTCTCCGCGCTAAATTGGGTGGTACCGCGGTTATAAAAAATAATCGTCCCTATGTCAAATCTTTGACATAGGGACTTTTTTATACGAAAAATTGACGCGAAAAGGTCAAAAATGCGGCGTGAAAATAATAATATAAAACAAAAAGTATATAAAACAAAAAATATATAAAACAAAAAATATACCAAAACAAAAAACATACCAAAACAAAAAACATACCAAACAAAAAACATACCAAACAAAAAATATACCAAACAAAAAATGTTCAAAACAAAAAACGGAGGGTGTTTTTATGAACAAGGTCAAGCAGGTCGCCGAAAGAATAAAGGATTTGAGGATTATCACCGGCAAAACGCCCGAAGAAATGGCGGCGGCAACCGACGTCTCACTTTCGGACTATACGGCGGCGGAGAGCGGAAAGACGGATTTTTCCTTTACGTTCCTTTTTAAGTGCGCGGAGGCTTTCAATATCGACGTTTCCGACCTCATTTCGGGCGAATCGCCCAAATTGTCAACCTATCAACTCGTAAGAAAAGGCGAGGGCGACGCGCTTCCGCCGAAAAAAGAATTCAATTATTACAACCTAAATTCCTTGAAAAAAGGGAAAAATTCGCAGCCGTACCTCGTTACCGCGAAGTATTCAAAGCAGATCGAAAATTCGCCTATAAGCGTTACGGAACACGAGGGAGAAGAATTCGATTACGTTTTAAAGGGAAAACTGAAAATCCAAATCGACAGCTATACCGAGATTTTGGAGGAAGGCGACAGCATATATTACGACAGCGGAAAAAAACACGGTATGATCGCGGTCGGCGGCGCGGACGCGGAGTTTATCGCCGTCGTCATTCCGCCCAAAGGAAAGGACATAAGCGAAGTCGAAAAAAGTACCGCCACGGCGCACGGCGGAGAACATGCCGCAAGATACGGCAAGAACGTAAGCGAAACCGAAAAAGACGCGGCGCGCGGCGGAGAACATTCCGCAAAATACGATAAGGACAAAAACGAAACCGAAAAAGACGCGGCGGCGCGCGGCGGAGAGCGTATCGCGAAATACGGCAAGGACAGAAACAAAACCGAAAAAGACGCGGCGCGCGGCGGAGAACGTACCGCGAAATACCGCTATGCCCAAAAACCCGTATACGAAAAATTCGTCAAACTCGAAGAAGACGCAAACGGCGCGCTTAAAAAAATCGAATTTATTCAAGACGACGACTTTAACTTCGCCTTCGACGTCGTGGATTACCTCGGGAAAAATAAGCCCGACAAGACCGCCATGATATGGCTGGGCAAAAATAAGGAGGAAAAACGCTTCACTTTCTCCGATATGATGCAAAATTCCGCAAGAGCGGCAAACTACTTTAAATCGCTCGGAATCAAAAAAGGCGACAGAGTTATGCTCGTCCTGAAAAGACATCATCAATTTTGGTCGGCGATTTTGGGACTGCATAAAATAGGCGCGGCCGCCGTCCCCGCCACAAACCTCCTCACAAAAAAGGATTTTGAATACCGCTTCAACGCCGCCGGAATCAAAGCCCTCGTCATAACGGGCGACGGCGGCGTCGCGGAACAGGCCGCCGCGGCTCTCAAAAACAGCCCGACCGTCGAACGCGTCATGATCGCAAACGGAAAAAAAGAGGGACTCGGCTTTTTGGACTACGACGGGGGATTGGAAAATTCATCGCCCGTCTTTGAAAAACCCAAAGGAGAGGAGGGCGTGAACTGCTATAAGGACAGTATGCTGATGTATTTTACCTCCGGCACCACGGGATACCCGAAAATCGCGGCGCAGCCCTTTACCTACGCGCTCGGACATTTCGTGACCGCGAAATATTGGCAGAACGTCGACCCCGACGGCGTGCATTTCACAATCTCCGACACGGGTTGGGGCAAGGCGGTTTGGGGTAAACTCTATGGGCAGTGGCTGTGCGAAGCGGCGGTTTTGACCTACGATTTTGACAAATTTGAGGCTTCGGATATCCTTCCGCTGTTTAAAAATTACGGAATCACGACCTTCTGCGCCCCCCCGACGATGTATAGATTCTTTATCAAAGAGGACTTGAAAAAATACGACTTGTCATCGCTGAAAAACGCCGTAACCGCGGGCGAGGCCTTGAATCCCGAGGTTTTCGACAGGTTTTACGAGGCGACGGGGCTGAAACTTATGGAGGGCTACGGACAGACCGAAACGACTTTGACGGTCGCCACGCTCTTAGGTACAGAACCGCGCCCCGCGTCTATGGGAAAGCCTACGCCGCAGTATAATATCGACGTCGTTACGCCCGACGGCGCGAAAGCGAAAGTTGGCGAAATCGGCGAAATCGTACTCAGGACGGATAAGGAAAAGCCCGTAGGTCTGTTTAACGGCTATTACCTCGACAAGGAAAAAACGGAGGCGGCTTGGAACGGAGGAATATACCATACGGGCGATATGGCGTGGAAAGACGAGGACGGGTATTATTGGTACGTCGGACGGACGGACGATCTTATCAAAAGTTCGGGATACAGAATCGGACCGTTCGAGATCGAAAGCGTCATTATGGAATTGCCGTATGTGTTGGAATGCGCGGTTACGGGCATTCCCGACCCGGAAGGGACGAGAGGACAACTCGTCAAAGCGTCGATCGTTTTGATCAAGGGCGCGGAGGGGAGCGAAAGTTTAAAGAGGGAAATTCAGGAGTACGTCAAGAAACATACCGCGCCGTATAAATATCCGAGAGAGGTGGAATTTGCGGCGGAGTTGCCGAAAACGATAAGCGGAAAGATTAAAAGATCGGAGATAAAATAAAGAGGTTTAACGGACGGAAAAACCGATATAAAAACGGCGTATAATACCGCGAAAATTCGGCGTGAAAACGATATGTAATACTGCGAAAACCGATACGAAATGAGGTATAGAATATTACGGAAATTGAATGCGGAAACGGCGGTATAGTACCGCGGAAAAAATCAAAAAATAACATAATACAGTTTTTAAAAAATCAAAAAAAGGGAGCGTTTTTAAATCCCGAAAAAGGAGAGGTATGCCCGGACTGTATATTCACATTCCGTTTTGCAGGAAAAAATGCGGCTATTGCGCCTTTTATTCCGCGGAGAACACGGAAAAAATCGACGGGTATATAGACGCTTTGGCAAGGGAGGCGGAGATTTTCGGCGCGGCTATGCGCGGCTTTGTTTTTGATACGGCGTATCTCGGAGGGGGTACGCCGTCCCTTTTGAGTCCGAAAAATTTTGAGAAAATTTTCGGCGCGATGTATAAAAATTTTAGTTTTAAAGCGGGCGCGGAAATCTCAGTCGAGGGAAACCCGTCGGATTTTTGCGGGGAAAATAAGGTGAAATTTTTGAGGGCGGCTGGCGTGAACCGCCTAAGCGTCGGCATCCAAACTATGAACGGCGAAACTTTAAAAAAAATCGGACGGATACAGACGGAGCAAAACAATCTGCTTGCCTTAGAGAAAATTTCGGAGACGTTTGATAATTTCAGCGCGGACGTTATGATAGGACTTCCGGGCGAGGGCATACGCGAGGTCGAAAAAACCTTGAAAAGTATCCTGAAATTCGACGCGAAACATATCTCGGCATACGCTTTAAAGGTCGAGGAAAACACACCGCTGCATAAAACCGTGAAAAACGGAGAGGTTGAAATACCCTCCGACGACGACGCGGCGGACGCTTATGATTTCACGTTGGATTTTTTGAAAGCGCGCGGTATAGAACGCTATGAAATCAGCAATTTCGCAAGGAAAAATTATCGCTGCGAACACAATTTGAACTATTGGAAAAGAGGGGAATATCTGGGGCTGGGCGCGGCGGCGCATTCGTTTTTGAGGGGGGTCAGATTTGAAAATCAACGCGGTTTGGACACTTATACGGAGAGCCTGAAAAGAGGAGAGGGCGCGGCGTTTTATGCGGAGGAGATTGTTTCGGGCGGCGCGGGATTGGAAAAAGCGAAAAATAATAGCGGTATTGAAACGGAGGAAAAACCGGGCGGCGCGGGATTGGAAAAAGCGAAAAATAATCGTGTAAACGAAACGGAAAATATCTCGGGCGGTGTCGGTTCGGGTGAAAAAACGGCGTTTAAATTTGAAAAAATCACGCCGAAAGACGCTCTTTTTGAAAAAATTATGCTGGGATTCAGACTGAAAGAGGGGATTAATATCGCCGAAACGGAAATGGAATTCGGCGTAAATTTTCTTGAAAAATACCGCGGCGTTTTGGATGTTTACGGAAAATGCTTCGACTTTAAAGACGGAAATATCGCGGTTAAGGATAATTATTTTTATATAGTAAATTCTCTTATCGAAAAATTTATGTAATATTATTATATGCAATATTATTATTCGCATAGATGAACGTTTATTGCGGCTAAAAAACTAAAAAGCGTTCGGCAATTTTGGCAGAGAATACTTGTAAACGGAGATTTTTTGTGATATAATAAAAAAGAATTAAAGTTTTAAACTATAACGAAAAACGGCACAAGCGGGCAGATTAGTCCGGCATAATGAAAAGCGGCGTAAAAGAGCGGATTAGTCCGGCATAATGAAAAGCGGCGTAAAAGAGTGGATTAGTTCGACGTAATGAAAAATATCGCAAGCGGGCGGATTAATCCGGCATAATGAAAAGCGGCGTAAAAGAGCGGATTAGTTCGACGTAATGAAAAATATCGCAAGCGAGCGGATTAATCCGGCATAGCGGAAAGCGAAACGGGCAGAGGGATTGACGCGATACGAAAAATATATAGGCTCAACGGGAGTTTTATTTATGGAAAAGGCGAATAATCAGCCGGATAAACCGGTCAAAGCGGAAGAAAAAATTAAGAAACTTGACGGCAAAACCAAAAGAAATTTGCTTATCGGGAGAAGCGTTTTGGGATTTTTTGCCACTTATTTTGTTTTTTCCGACCTTCCGTCCATTTTGATCAGGCAAAACGGCCGGCATGCGGAACTGTCCGGCTTGTTTGAAACGCTGAGAATCTGCGGACTTGTGATGTTTGCGCTTTCCGCCGCGGCGTATGTTTTTTTGCGGATTAAAGACAAAAAATCCGACTTAAAAAGGCTTGCCGCCAAGGTGGAAATGACACACGAATTCGCCAAAAATAACATCGAAAAATTCGCGCGGAAAATGAAAATTTCCGCCTTTTTGACGCGGTTCTATACCGCCTTTACCGCGCTGTTTTTTCTCGCCGTTTCGATAGCGTTTTGCGCGGAAAATTCCTTAGTTTTCGGGGCGGTTTTTTTCGCCGTTCCTTATTGCTGCGCGGTCGCTTTTTTTAAGAGGGATAAACTCGATTTTAGCCGCGCTTTGGACGGGAAAGCCGCGCGCGCGGTGTACGAGATCGCCGAAAACGCGGAAAAAAAGTCGGGGTTGGACAAACCGCTCAAAATATTCGCCGTAAGCGGAAACAACATCGGAATCACCGCCTATAAGGAATTTTTGGTTTTGAGCATAGGCATAAATATCTTGCAGATGCTGAACCGCGGCGAACTTTTTAACGCGCTGTTGCACGAATTCGCGCACGTGAAAAACCGCGACGTATACCGCACGAAAAAATACGCGGGAATCGCGGATTATCTTTCCGCGGCGACGTCGGAAATCGCTTTCGGCTTTATTTGCAGGCTTGTGTTCGCGTGGGCGGCGGAGGCTTACGGGACGACTTTCAACTTTTATGACTTTTGTTCGCGGCTGGACGGCGAACTGAAAGCCGACGCAGTCGAACGCGAACTTGGAAACAAAGAGGACGCGGTCGCCGTAACCGTCAAAATGGACTATTACGACCTTTGGTCAAAACGGTTTGCGAGCGAAAATTTCTACAAAAATCCCGAACCGCCGCGCGGATATTATACCGATCTGTACCGCCGATTTTTGGAGGACTTCAAGAGGAACGGGGAGTTTTGGAAGGGGATAAGCGAGAGTACGCTACCGTTTAGACTGCCGACTCACCCGTCCGTGAACGAGAGAAAGGAGTTTTTCGGAGTATTCGAACCCGTGATAAAATTTCCGCCGATAGAATCGTATGAAACCGACGGAAAAGAGGACGTAAATTGCGGAAATACTATATCGAATGATGAACGAGAAGACGAGAATTGCGGCAATATTATATCGAACGGAAAGCAAAAAGACGTGAATTGCGGCAATACTATATCGAACGAAAAGCAACAAGACGGAAATTGTAGAAAAATTTTATCCGATGAGGAGCAAAAAGAGAAAGATTACCAAAAAACCGTCGCGGCGATCGTTTCCAAGATGAATTCGGAGGTCTACGACGCTTTAAAAGACACTTACGACGCGGATAGAAAATATAATTACGGGCAGTACGAAACACTAAAAAACGAATTCGAAGCCCTGACGGAGGAGCAAAAAGCCGCCCTCGACAGTATGGCATACGCGAAGTACGCGATGGCGTACCATAACCTCGCCGAATCGGACAAGGGCGAAAAACTATTCGACCTCGCGATCGCCGCCGACGACCGAAACGCCCTCGCCCTCTATCAAAAAGGCGCGCTGCTCATTTCGAGATACGACCCCGCTGGCGCGGAATTCGTCAAAAGCGCGATCGAAAAAAATCACAATTATATCGAGGACGGGCTGGATATTCTCGGTGAATTTTTTACCAGGACGGGCAGAAAAGAGGAAAAAGAGGCTCTTCGCGCATGGATGTTCGAGCAAATTCAACGTCTCGTCGATTGGCAAACCACGCATTTATTTAAAAAATCGGACAAAATCACCGAACAAGAAATCCCCGGAATGACCGCCGCCGCGTTGACTAAGGCGGCGAAAACGCACCGCGCGATCGTCGAAATCCAAGCGTTCAAAAAGACGACGAAAGACGGAAAACCGACGCACTTCGTCGCGCTTTTGCTGGACGGAGAGCGTTTTGACGAGTGGGAGGAGGCGTACGACGAGGTGTTTTATATTCTCGACAATATAGAGGACGGCGGTCCGGACTATTTTCTCAGCGTTTTGAACCGCGACACGGTTTTTGCAAAAAACACGAAAAAATTGAAAAATCATATTTTGTACAAAAGGACGGCAAGCGCGGAAGCGGACGAAGCGGCGTAACCGGAGATGACAAGATTTTATCTCGAAACGGCGACCGAAAAGCCCTGCCCGTACTAAAAGTTTTCGTTCGCATAAAATAAATAAATAAACAATATTGCTTAAATATTTAATTGGGGTTCCGCGTTATAATCGTAATATTTACCGGTTGCTTTTAGATTGTAAGGGGGGATTCCGCATTTTTGAGCGCGCCCGTTTTGAGGTTAAATTCCAAAGTTTTTTCTTTTTTGTCTTCGGTAAATACGATTTTTATATCGTCTTTTGAGACGTAGTCCGCGGAAATGACTTTTATATCGGTTTTGGTGAAGAGGCGGTCGAGGAGGGCGAGGCGGTTTTCGTCGTATCCGCCCACGTCGTCCGACACGAAAAGTACGCCGCCGAAAAGGTTATTTATACGCGCGAGGAGAAGTTTTTGGTTTTCGGAAAATTTGAGGTTTTTATCCCTGAGGAAAAAAACGTCGGGGTCGCCGCAAAACGCTCTGCCGTTTAGGTGGCGGCGGAATATCGTATTGTTGATCGAGTTTTGCGTCGAGATGATTTCGGAATTGACGCGTATGGTATTATATATTTTTTCGCGGTAGGACAGGTCGACGTCGCAGCCCGTTCTGCACGCGTCGACATAGCCGAACGCCGCGCCCAGCGGTACGCCGCATCCCAAAATCAGTTTGCCGCCCGCGCATTCGCGCAAAAATTCCATCGCGTCGCACATAATTTCACCGCGTGTTTTGCCGTTCCGGGGTTGCATACACTGCGAATAGAGAAAGTCGAGTTTGACCATATCGAAACCCCATTCGCCGAATACCGCGCGGAAAACGCCTTTGAGATACTCGCGGACTTCCGCGTTGTAGATGTCCAGCCCGTATGCTCCGCCCCACGCGGCGACGCCCACGATCGGCTTTCCCGTTTTGTTGTCCTTGATCAGCCAATCGGGGTGTTCGCGGGCGGTCCGGGACTTTTTTTGGGCGTTTAAGGGGGCGAGCCAAAGTCCGGCGAGAAAACCCGCTTCGTGAATTTTGTCAGCGATATGCCCCATACCGTTCGGGAATTTTTTGGGATTTTCGTCCAGCCAGTCGCCGACGAAAGTCTCGTAGCCGTCGTCGATTTGAAAGATATTCGCCTTATCTTTGACCTTTTTTAAACCTTCTAAATCGCGTAAGATGATTTCTTCGTCGATTTTTTGGAAATAGTTATACCAACTCGTATAGCCCGCGAGACCTTTTAGGCGCGGATTGATATCCCAAAGCGAAAAATATTCGTCGAATACGTCGTCGTAGCCGCCGGAAATTTTTACGATATCGAATACGTTATACGGCTTGTCGATCGTGATTCCTTCGATATCCTTCGCGATCGTAAAAGTTCCGCTTTTGAAATTGCACTTGAATACCGTGAAACCGTTTTTTTCGCACAACGAACCGAAAAGATCGATTTTCGCGCCTCTTTTGAAATAGGCGTAAGTGTAGCCGTGGAAAATTCCCGGAATTTTTTTGTATTCCGTGAAAAGATAGTCGCCCGAAGATGCCGCGAGAGCCTTTAATTTCGGGTGAATGTCCGCGAGTTTGGTTACGCCAGCCTCGACGTCTTGCGCTCCGTACTCGCGCGACGTCGTCCAAGCCTGATAACCGTTGGCATAAAACGCGTCGCCGTCAAGAAAATTCCGCTTAAAAGAAATCTCAAACTTCACGGGCGAAAGGGCGGCTTTCGGCGCGATCGACGTCTCTATCTTGCGGGCGTTTATAGAATATTCGATTTTGTAATGGGCGTTTTCAAGCGCGGCGTCGGCATAGCGTTTGCCGCCGATTTCGTACTCGAAACAAAGATTAAAGTTTTCCATAATAAAAAATACCTCGGCTGAAAATTTGAGTTTTTTGTAAGACTTTTATTTGAAAAATAAGGTTTGTTTTAGGTTTCGTTTTTTAAGATTTTTTTCGTTTTTCTCGATTTTTTGAACGCTGAGTTTTTAAGATTTTTTTTAGTTGTTTTCATTTTTTGAACGCTGAGTTTTTTAAGATTTTTTTCCGTTTTTTTGAATATAGGGTTTTAAGATTTTTTTTCCGTTTTTTTGCTTTCGGAGGTTACGCTCCAAAAATTTTTCCGTTTTTGACGTTTCGGAAATGTTGAATTCTAAGATTCTTTTCCGTCCTTGCCGTCGGCGGAGGCTTTCTTTTGCGCGATTTTTTTGTGTATCGACTTAATCGTTTCGGTAATGACTTCGATAAACGCTAAAATTATGAATAAACCCCAAAAATCCATCACATTTTTAGGTATCTCGACAAAATACCCCGCGATAACCGCGGGAATCGTAAGAATTGCAAAAATTAATAACGCCGCTAATAATTTCATAAAAAACTCTTCTTAACAAATTTTTTGTATTTGAAAGTTTAAAGAGTATAGTTTCATAAAAAACTCTTAATTAACAAATTTTTTGTTTTTCACCGAACGAAAACCTTTAATCGTATAGGCGTAAGCGAACTTTTTTTCGCGCAAAGCAAAGTTTTTTTGACTTCTGCCGGACGAAAATCTTTAATCGCTTAGGTTTTATTGTTTTTTGACGGAATTATTTTGATTTTTTTACCGGCTTGAAAAGGCTCAAAAAAATGACGCTTAACGCACCCGCGCATAAAAAAAGATACGCGGGGAAACGGTATTGCTCTAACTTTTCGACGAGATGCAATACCGCGAAAACTACGGCGATTAACATAAAAACTGAAGCGAAAATAATTCCCGTCAGCCAAAGGACGTTAGGCTTTTTCATAAAATACTCCTCGGTGCGTTTTCATTGTCCGCTATATATCATTGGTCTTAGTGCGTTTTCATTGTCCGCCGTATATTGTCCCTTAGCGGGTTTTTATCACCTACTATATATTATCCATAATTTCGTTTTCATTGCTTATTATATATTATACCTTTAATAAAATCTTTGGTCAATACTTTTCGAGAAAAAATAATGAAAAATTTTGTTTTTCAGAAAAAAAAATAAAAAAATATGTTAAAAACGCTTGACCTGAAAGAGGATTTGTGATATCCTTATTTACGGATAAAATAATTTGCCTTATATCTCTATTAAAGATTCATTCCTTAAAGAAGACCAATAAGAAACAATTAGAAGATCCGTTTATTTTTTAAGGAGGGAGATATCATGGCAGATAAAACTTTGACATGCAAAGACTGCGGCGCGGAATTCATTTTTACCGAGAGCGAGCAGGCTTTCTACAAAGAAAAGGGCTTCGAAAACGAACCGCAAAGATGTGCCGCTTGCAGAAAGGCTAAAAAAGCCCAACGTAACAGCGGTAACTACGGCGGCAACGGCGGCTCTTACGGCGGCAGACGCGACAGGTAGTTTTTTAAGGAAGGGGCGACCCGAAGCGATTGTCAAAAATCGAAAAGAAACAAAAAAACATGCGTATGCGTGTTTTTTTTTATATATTTTATAGGCGGCGTCGTTATTCTTGACTTTTTGCGCCTAAGTCGTATATAATTTAAGCGGAAAACGTTAAGCGTTTATATTAGAAGGGATGCGGGAGAGTATGCGGCTAAGGTATATAAGAAAGTATGAAAGAGAGTATGCGGTTATGGTATATGGTATGCGGTATGGCGTGAAAGAGAGTATGCGGTAAGGTATACGGCAGATTAACAAGGTATGGTATGCAAAAGAGTAATGCGATAAGGTATGCGGCAGATTAACAAGGCAGGGAGCGCAAGAAAGTATGCGATAAGGCGGGCAAGAGGATAACGCGGTATGATGTGAAAGAGAGTATGCGATAAGGTATGCGGCAGATTAACAAGGTAGGGAACGCAAGAAAGTATGCGATAAGGCGGGCAAGAGGATAACGCGGCAGAGCGTGGAATATAGTATGCTATAAGGTTTGCAAAAAACGGAGGTGTTAGGATTATGCAATTAAAAAGAGAGCCCGAAGTCGGGATATCCGAAGTAAATAAACTCGCGGTTTTTGTGTTTTTCGGCTTCATTATTTCCATGGTTTTGGTTTTTGTGACGGCAAAACCGTTTCTCCTTTTTTTGTTTTGGGGCGTTGCCGTTGCCGCCGCCTTGAATTCGCAGGCGGTGTCCTACGTCTTTAAAGCAAACAAAATCGCCGTAACCGGTAAACTCACGGGCGGCGTCGTTACGGGAGTCGAAGAACGCCCGAAATCCGCCGTCAATCAGTTCAATCAAGGAAAAAAATATGTCAAAATCAGTTTTGAATTTTCAGACGGCGGCGGCGCGGTCAGAGCGCAAACACCGTGGCTGGCGTTTTCGGAATTGGGCTGTCCGTATTTTGCCGGAAAAGAAATCAGAGTCGCCTATACGGGGCGTACAAGCGCGGTTATCATAAAACGGATATGCGATTTTCACGGAAAGGTTTTTTATTCGGTTCTTGATAACGCGCAGACCGAAAAGACGGAGGGAAAAGGAAGCGGTTATGCGTCCGAAAAAGGAAGCGGAGCGGCGGACGGAATAACGGGAACGGCGGAGAAAAAGAATAGCGGTTATACGTCCGAAAAAGGGAGCGGAATAGCGGTCGGAATAACGGGAACGGCGGAGAAAAAGAATAGCGGTTATACGGCGGAAAAGGGAAGCGGAATAACGGGAGCGGCGGACGGCGTAAATGAAACGGGAAATATAAACGCCGCAAGTGTTTTTGAAAATTATGAAAACCGAATTACCGAATCGCCGACAAGTGTATTTGAGGCATACGGGAATAAGATAACGGAATTGCCGAACGGCGCGTTCGAGGCGTACGGGAACCGAAACGCGAAGCCGTATGCGGTTGACGGGAAAGCGGTCGAAACGACGGCGTTCAAAATCTCGGAAATTAAGGATAAATATACGGCGGTCGAGGTGCTGTCGGAAGCGATCGGCGCGTCGAAATATGACGTTCGTGTGAAAATCGAAACGGGAAAAGAAGCGGTTTTTGAAATTCCAACCGAAAAGGTCGCGGACGTGTCCGAAAAATTGAACGGAATCGCCGTTTTGACCGAAAATTAGAGAGGAAAGGAATAAAAAAGAGAAAGGGGATAAACGGTGTTTTTTAAATCGGCCGCCCCACTCGCCCACTCTTTGCACCTCCCGCGGAGGAGGATATAAGGATAATAAATCGGAAATCAAAAATTTGGAATTTACAATCGGAAATCTGAAATTAGAAATTGAAATCGAAAATTAAAAAGTGTAAATTGTAAATTTGCAATCTGAAATTAGGAAATAGAAATCGGAAATTAGAAAATAGAAATAGAAATTGAAAATCAAAAATTGAAAATTAAGAATCGGAGAGTAGCGATCGGGAATCGGTATAAGCATATGGGAAAGACGGTAACGGTTAATAAAAAAGCCTATCACGAATATTTCGTCGAAGAGACGTTCGAGGCCGGGATTATGCTCGCCGGGAGCGAGGTCAAGTCGATCCGGCAGGGTAACGTCAATATACAAGACAGTTTCGTATACATCAGGGGGACTAACGTCCGTCTGATTAATACGCATATCGCGCCGTATGACAAGGGCAGCCATTTTAATCCCGATTCGCGCCGCGAACGCGTTCTGCTGCTCAACAAAAACGAAATCAATAAGTTGAGAAGCAAGGCGGAACAAAAAGGTTATACTATTATACCGCTGAGAATGTATTTTAAAGACGCGCTCGTAAAGTTGGAAATCGGACTTTGTAAGGGAAAGGAACTTCACGACAAAAGAAAAACGATCAAGGAACGCGACATAAAGAGAGATACGGAAAGGCAGATAAGAGATTTTTAGAGGCGTTTTTGGTTTGGCGGATGGCGGTGTAGGTTGAACGGAGTGAAAAAGGGCGGATAAGAGGATTTTAAATTTTATTTGCGGCGTTTTAAGATTAAAGAAAAGACTTATCGCGGGATAATTGAACGGAATATGAAAAAGATAGATAAAAAAATTTTTACGGTATTTTAATATAAACGAAAGACTTATCGCGGGCCGGTTGAGGGGAATGCAAAAATCGGATAAGAGAAATTTTGAAGCGTTATTTAGGGTATTTTAATATAAGCGAAAGACTTATTGTAGGCCGGTTGAGGGGAATGCAAAAAGCGGATAAGAGAAATTTTAAAGCGTTATTTTGGGTATTTTAATATAAACGAAAGACTTATTGTAGGCCGGTTGAGGGGAATACTAAAAGGACTTGTTAAGAAAAATTTTAAAACGTTATTTACTAAAATCGACGGTCAAACCGAAAAAATGCAAAGGAGGGAACGCAATGCCTATTATCATAAACAAAGATTTGCCGGCTTACGACACATTGACCAAGGAGAACATATTCGTAATGCCCGCCGAACGCGCCGTTACGCAGGACATACGTCCCATCGAAATCGTCGTTTTGAACCTTATGCCCACGAAAATCGATACCGAAACGCAGTTGCTGCGTCTTTTGGGGAATACCCCCTTGCAGGTCAACGTAACTCTTCTGACCACAAGCAGTTACCGCGCCAGAAATACGTCGGGCGAACACCTCGATAAGTTTTATAAGAGTTTCTCCGATATCGAAAATAAACACTTCGACGGTATGATCATAACGGGCGCGCCCGTCGAAACCTTGCCGTTCGAAGAGGTTTTGTATTGGGACGAATTGAAAAAAATTATGGACTTCGCAGATCGGCGCGTTACGAGTACGCTGTATATATGCTGGGGCGCGCAAGCGGCTCTCTATTATCATTACGGCGTACGAAAAATTGCGCTCAAAAATAAAATGTTCGGCGTCTTTCCCGTCAAAAAAACCGAAAACGACAGACTCTTAAAGGGTATGGACGACATTTTTTATATTCCGCATTCGCGCCACACCGGAATAGATGAAAACGCCGTGTTTAAATGCCCCGAATTGAAAGTCTTAGGAGTCTCGGAGCGCGCGGGCGTCTCGATCGTCAAATCGACGGACGACAAAAGGATTTTTTTGACGGGACATTCGGAGTACGATAGGGAAACGTTGAAAAAAGAATATGAACGCGATCTGAAAAAAGGATTGCCTATCAAACCGCCGTATAACTATTTTTCCGATAAGAGCAAAAAAGAGGTGAATATGAAGTGGGCGAGCGCGGCGAATTTGATTTTTTATAATTGGATGAATTATTATGTCTATCAGGTTACGCCTTATAATTTGGATTGATGGGGTTTGCCTTATTCGGGAGATTGCACAGAGGTTGTTTATGCGTGAAAAATTGAAGCGGGATATTTCCGTAGAGAAACGCGGTATAGTGCCGCGTAAACAGAGGTTGTTATGCGTGAAAATTGAAGCGGAATATTTTCGTTAAAAGCGCGGTATAGTGCCGCGAAAAGATGCTGTTTATGCGTGAAAATTGAAGCGGGATATTTCCGTAGAGAAACGCGGTATAGTGCCGCGGAAACAGAGGTTGTTTATGCGTGAAAAATTGAAGCGGGATATTTCCGTTAAAAGCGCGGTATAGTACCGTGGAAACAGAGGTTGTTTATGCGTAGTTTTTGCATGCCGAATTAGCGTTATTTCCATGCCGGGGGCGTGATTCTATATTGCAAAAACCAGTCGGTGTCTTTTAGGGGAGTGTCGTTATTGCCGCAAACGACGGAGAAAGCGCCATTTACGGCGAGAAATACGATATTTCCGTTCATCGGCTCAAACTTGTTCGACGGGTAGTCTGTTACGAGTGTGGTTACGTAGACTTTCGCGGTATAGAGGGAAATTCGGTCGATAAAGGCTTGCGTCGGGAATTGATTCGGAACGGTTTCCGTATATTCGCCGGACCCCGCGCAGGTGCAAATGCAGACGTATTCGGGACGAATTGCCGAAAGCAGTTTTTCGTTGCTCGAAGTCGACGAACCGTGATGCCCGCCTTTATAAAGGACGCATTTTTTGAGTCCGCCGAAATTTTGGGCGTAGTAGTCGACAAGTTTATCCTCTCCGCTTTTTTCTAAATCGCCCGTGAAAAGGTAGCGGTTTTCGCCGTAGTTTATCATAACGACGACCGAATAGTCGTTCTCGTTCGACGCGTCGTGATCATAATAGTAGTTATATAAAATTTCCAGTTCTATACCGTCTCCGATTTCATATTTTCGCGACGCGCCGTTTTGATTTTTGAAGCAGTCGAGGGCGGTATAGTGCCGCGCGCCCGCGGCGACTTCTTCATCACGCGCGGCAACGTAATTTTGATAGGTTTTCGACGCGCTTTCGGTTCGCGGAAAGTCGATGATCGTCTTGACTTCGTAGGTTTCGAATATCCCCGCAATCCTTTTCGCCCCGCTGCCCGAACTGAAAAAACCCGCGATGTGATCTTCGTGCGCGTGCGTCGCGACGACGTATTCGAGAATTCCGTCCTCGATATAACCGTCCAAATAGGAGATAATCGCGGGCGCGGAACTGTTTTTTGAACCCGCGTCAATGAGAATGTCAACGTCGCCGCTCTTTATGTAGACGCTGTCGCCCGTGTATTTATTTCCGAGTTCGAGAAAATGAACGCTCAAATCTCCGTTTTGAATGATTTCCGCGTCGTTATTTTTGCCGCCGCCGTTGTCGCCGCCGCCGCTTCCGTTTCCGCTATCGCCGCCGTTGTCAACGGTTTCCGTGCCGTTATTTTTATCGCCGCCGCCGTCGTTTTTGCCGCCGTTGCGGGGGATCAGCCATATGCAGACGCCGACCGTAACGATGACGAGAATGCAGAGCAGGGCGACGAGAGTTGGGAGATCGGATTTTCTGATTTTTATCATAAGACGTATTCCTTAAAGATCCGGCGGATAAAAGCCGAAAAAATTTGAATTTTGAATGTTTTGTTGCGGTATGAATTCCGAATAAAAGCCTAAACGGTTGGTTTTGTTGCGCTTTATTTCGGTATGAATTTTTGAATGTCGACGGTAAAAGCCAAAGGGTTGGTTTTGGTGTGCCGTGCTAAGGTATGAATTTTTGAATATCGACGGTAAAAGCCAAACGGTTGGTTTTGTTGCGCCGTGCTAAGGTATGAATTTTTGAATGTCGACGGTAAAAGCCAAAAGGTTGGTTTTGTTGCGCCGTGCTAAGGTATGAATTTTTGAATATCGGTTGCAAAAACAGAAAATGCGATATTTTGAGTGTCATATTTTATATTTCATACTTCATTATAGCGTATTGCGTTCAAAAAGGCAACAATATTTAAAATTTATTATAAAAAATAAAGGGAATTCTAAAAATTCGTGATAAATAAAGCAACCGGTAACGCTTTTTATTGCGAAAATTTAGAACACTCAAAATGATAAAAGCCGAAATATTTATATACGTTTTCGGTTTGGGTTTTTAAATAATGAATAATAAAAGATGAAATATTTATACGCGGTTTTGGTCGGGACTTTTAAATACGGAATAATAAAAGCCGAAATATTTATATGCGGTTTTGGTCGGGGTTTTTAAATAATGAATAATAAAAGCCGAAATGTTTATACGCGGTTTTTGTCGGGGTTTTTAAATACGGAATAATAAAAGCCGAAATATTTATACGCGGTTTTGGTTTGGGTTTTTAAATACGGAATGATAAAAGCCGAAATGTTTATACGCGGTTTTGGTCGGGGCTTTTAAAGATGAAATATTTATGCGTGGGGTCTGTCGTGGTTTTTAAATTATAGAATAATAAAAGATGTAATATTTATTTGCGGATTTGAATACATTACTCATAGACAATCATTTTCTAAGGAGTGTGTATGGAAAATTTCGATTTATACAGGGATATCGCCGAGCGGACGAACGGCGACATTTATATCGGCGTCGTCGGTCCGGTCAGGACGGGAAAATCCACGTTCATCAGAAAATTTATGGAGACGTTCGTCCTCGACAACATTTCGGATCCGAATAAAAAACTGCGCGCCGTGGACGAAATGCCGCAATCCGCCGACGGAAAGACGATTATGACGACGCAGCCGAGGTTTGTTCCGGCGGAATCGGTCGAGATTTCTCCCGGCGACGGCGTGCGGCTGAACGTACGTCTTATCGATTGCGTGGGCTATCTCGTCGAGAGCGCGCTGGGGCATACCGAAAACGGCAAAGAGCGTTTTGTCGTTACGCCGTGGAGCGGCGGCGAAATGCCCTTTGAAAAGGCGGCGGAATTGGGAACGAAAAAGGTCATAAACGATCATTCGACGATCGGCGTCGTCGTAACGACGGACGGGAGCATAACCGACATCGAAAGAAGCGAATATCTTGCCGCGGAGGAGCGCGTCATAAACGAATTGAAAGCGATCGGGAAGCCGTTCGTCATTCTCTTGAATTCCAAAAATCCCGAAAACCCCGATACCGTAAACCTAAAATCCGTGCTGGAACAGCGTTACGGCGTTCCCGTCATTCTAAAAAACGTCGAAAAAACGGAGCGCGGGGATATCAATGAGATTTTGGACGCCGTTTTGAGGGAATTCCCCGTCAAGGTCTTGAACGTCAACCTGCCCAAATGGATGCGGTCGTTAGGAAGCGGAAATCCGATTATAAAAGACGTTTTGTCGCGCCTTTCCGCGGCGGCGGACAAGATCGTAAGAATGAAAGACTACGACGAAAACGTCTTGAAAATCTTTGAGGAATCCGAATATATCGAGGGCGCGGAAGGCGCGGAAATAGATATGGGTAAGGGGGGAATCACCTTTTCGGTCGTGCCGAAAGAGGGGCTTTTTTACGGCATTTTGAGCGAAATCGCGGGCGAGGACGTGTCCGACGAATTCATTATGATGAAACTTTTAAGACGTTTGAAAGTGTCCGACAAAGAATATTCCAAACTCAGCCGCGCCCTGTCCGACGTCGAAAGTTTCGGGTACGGCGTGGTTACGCCGACGATGGAGGAATTGAGTCTGGAAGAGCCGATCATCGTCAAACAAGGAGGAAGATTCGGAGTGAAATTAAAGGCGAGCGCGCCGTCGCTGCATATAATGCGCGTGGACGTCGAGGCGGAGGTCAGCCCGATCATCGGGACGGAACAACAGAGCGAGGATATGATAAAATATCTTCTCAGCGAGTTTGAAAACGATAAGCAAGGGATTTGGGAGACGAATATGTTCGGAAAATCTCTGAATATGATGGTCAAAGAAGGACTGAATAATAAACTTTCCGCAATGCCCGAGGACGCGCGGAACAAAATGAGAAAGACTCTGACCAGAATAGTCAACGAGGGCAAGGGCGGCGTGGTCTGCATTTTGTTGTAGAGAGAGCGTGCTTAATTTTTTTTCAAATCCGGTATTTCTTATTTTCCGGTATCGGTTATATAGTGATTACACGCAAAATACGGCGGCATTTTGCCGCGGCGTAAAACGTTAGTAAAACCGAAAGTCGTCCCGTTTTTAACTTTAACGGGTATATTATGCTCAATTTATACCTTTTAAAACAAGCGTTTTTTTCATTATCGATTTACGAATCCGGAATTTTCGGTTAAAATTTTTAAAAAAAGACTATGAACGCTTGACTTGCCGTATATAATCGCGTATAATATACCATAGTATTATCGTAAAAAAGAAATCCGATACGTGCGGAAAGGGGGCGAGATAATGTCAACGGTCAAAGTGGGCGAAAACGAAAGTTTGGACAGCGCAATCAGGCGTTTCAAAAGAAAGTGCGCGCGCGACGGGATCATCGGCGACCTCAGAAAAAAAGAGGCTTATGAAAAACCCAGCGTAAAGAGAAAAAAGAAAGCCGAAGCCGCGAGAAAACGTATGTATAAGTCATAAATAGAACCTTTGAAGAGTTTAAAGCAGCGCGTTTCCGCGCTGTTTTGTTCTTTATAATTTAGTTGTTAATGAAGGTGTTTTAGTGACCGCTAAACGCCAACGGCCGCAACCGTTGTTTTTTATTTATAAATACGGATTCAAAAAAGGAGAAAAAATTATGCTTTGTATTATCGCGGCTATGGACGAGGAAGTCGAACTTTTGGTCGGCGCGGTTAAAATAGATTCGGTAAAAAAAATGCCGTGCGGGCGCGCCGTATATTCGGCAAAATATAAGGATAAGGAATTTATTCTCGCCGTAAGCGGAATCGGAAAGGTCAATTCCGCCGTTATGCTGCAATACGTTTTGGACAATTACGGTATCGACGCCGTAATCAATATCGGAACGGCTGGCGCGATAGCGGGAGGGTTCAAGAAAAACGACGTCGTATTAGTCGACGCCGCCTTCCAGCACGACTATGATTTGCGCGTGTTCGGATACGGGAAGGGCGAAATTCCGAACGTGCCTAAGGAACGGAATTTCTTCGACGCGGATTTGAAAAATAAACTGAAAGAGGTTTGCGCGCGGTTGGGCTATGAACCGCGGGAGGGAACCGCCGTGTCGGGCGATCAATTCGTCTCGGACGGCAAAAAAGCCGCGGAACTAAAAACGGAATTCGGCGCGCGCGTATGCGAAATGGAGGCCGCCGCCCTGCTCCAAACCGCCGCCTTGAACGGTTTTAAAAATATCGCGTCCATAAAATCGGTTTCGGACAACGCCGATTCGGACGCTCCCGAAGATTTTTCAAACCTCGAAGGTTCTAAGGAAAGGATAAAAAATATCGTAACGGGTTATTTGGAATTTTTTGCATAATGAAATTTTGTCTAAACCGCGGTCCGGTAAAAGGAATATATCGTTAAAAAAACTGCGATTAAATCAAACCTTTAAAATTCCCGAAGACGCGGCAAATAAACCGGGCGTTTAAAATTCCCATAAAAAACGGCGAACAAATCAAACCTTTAAAATTCCCGAAGAGGCGGCGATTAAACCGGGCGTTTAAAATTCCTCTCCGTAAAAAAGATAAAAATTTTCTAATTAATACGCGAAAAATAATGAAAGAGAGCGCGCGCCGCGGAAAAATGTATTGCGGCGTTCAAAAAACTTTGATAATACGCGAAAAAATAATGCGAGAAAGAGATATTGCCGCGAAAAAAATAATGCGAAAGAGCCTTATTGCACCGCGGTGAAAAAACGTTTTTTTACATAGAAATTCAATCAAGACAAAAAAAGGAGTTTTATTATTATGGAGAATTCAAAAAAATTGACGATGGATAAATTGGTCGCGCTCTGCAAGGGCAGGGGCTTTATCTTTTCGGGCAGCGAGATATACGGCGGACTTGCGAACACTTTCGATTACGGTCCTCTCGGCGTGCTTTTGAAAAACAACGTCAAGCGCGCGTGGTGGAAAAAATTCGTCGAGGAAAACCCCTTGAACGTCGGCGTGGACTGCGCGATTCTTATGAATCCGACGGTTTGGGAGGCGAGCGGGCATATCGGCAACTTTAACGACCCCCTTATGGACTGTAAAGAGTGCAAAACGCGCCACAGAGCCGATCACTTAGTGGAGAGTTATATCGCGGAAAAAAATCTGAACGTCAATATCGCGGGCTATTCCAACGAACAACTCGAAAAATATATTATCGACAATAAAATTCCTTGCCCCGATTGCGGAAAGTCGAATTTTACGGGCGTTCGGAAATTCAATATGATGTTCAAGACCTTCCAGGGCGTGAATGAGGACACCGCAAATACGGTCTATCTCCGCCCCGAAACCGCGCAGGGGATTTTTGTCAATTTTAAGAACGTGCAGCGTTCGCAAAGGCTGAAAATTCCCTTCGGAATCGCCCAAATCGGAAAGAGTTTCCGAAACGAAATCACGCCCGGGAATTTCACGTTCCGGACGCGCGAATTCGAGCAGATGGAATTGGAATTTTTTTGCGAACCGGGTACGGATCTCGAATGGTTCGCCTATTGGAAAGATTTTTGCCGCGATTTTTTGTACGGTTTGGGGCTGAAACCCGAAAATTTAAAACTCCGCGACCACGCGAAAGAGGAACTTTCACACTATTCCAACGCCACGACCGATTTTGAATATAATTTTCCTTTCGGATTCGGCGAACTTTGGGGAATCGCCGACAGAACGGATTTCGACCTCAAAGCGCACCAGACGAAAAGCGGCGTCAATCTCGAATATATCGACCCCGTTACGAACGCGAGATATATTCCGTATTGCATAGAGCCGTCCTTGGGCGCGGACAGAGTGGTCTTGGCGTTCCTTTGCGACGCTTACGACGAGGAGGAAGTCGAGGGCGAAACGCGCGTGGTTTTGAGGCTGCATAGTTTTCTCGCGCCTTATAAAGCCGCCGTTTTGCCTCTCCAAAAGAAACTCGGCGAAAAGGCGGGCGAATTGTTCAAAACGCTGTCGAAGAAATATTCCTGCGCCTACGACGACGCGGGAAGTATCGGAAAGAGATACAGACGGCAGGACGAGATCGGAACGCCGTATTGTATAACGGTAGACTTTGAAACCTTGGAGGACGGCGCGGTTACGGTTCGCGACAGGGATACGATGGCGCAGGAGCGTATAAAGTTAGAGGATTTGGACGCGTATTTAACGAAAAAATTAGAATACTAAAATTTTTTCACACAATATAAGGAAAGAGCGTAAGGCGGCAAAAATAGAATACTCTATTTTTTTCGGCGCGACAGGGAAAATCTTGCAAAAACGAAAAACAGAATACTCTGATTTTTAAAGAATTCCGAAAGTTTCTTTCCGTTATGCCGAATGCGTATTCAAAAAATTTAAAAAACTTCAATTTTAATAAACCGTATTTTAAAATCTCCTATTATGCGGGATATCGCCTGCATAAACATAAATAATATACACGGATAAACTATATGAGTATCTTGACGGTAACGAATTTAACGCACACTTTCGACGGGAACGTGCTTTTTGAAAACGCGAATCTCGCCGTAAACAAAGGCGAGCATACGGGCATCGTCGGTCTGAACGGCGCGGGAAAAAGTACCTTTATGAACATTTTGACGGGGCGCGTAATTCAAGACGGCGGCGAGGTCAAGTGGCTGAACGGCATTTCCAGAGGCTATCTCGACCAACACGCCGATATCGATCAAGCCCTAACGGTTATGGAATACTTGGAGGGTTCTTTCCGGCGCCTCTTCGAGTTGAACGAAAAATTAGAGGAAACTTATAAAAAAATGGAGAACGAGACGGACGGCGGCGAATTGGACAGGCTTATTGTACGCTCGTCGTCTATGCTCGAAACGCTGACGAAAGAAAATTTTTTCGAGTTGTCGGGCGGGATAAAAAAGGTTGCGGGCGGGCTTGGGATCGCGGCTTTCGGCTATGATACTCAAATCGGGCGGCTGAGCGGCGGACAGCGCGCTAAGGTTATGCTCGCGAGACTGCTCCTCTCCGAACCCGACGTGATCCTACTCGACGAACCGACGAACTTTCTCGACACGGAGCATATCAAGTGGCTGACGGATTATATAAATTCGTATAAGGGGACGGTGCTGGTCGTTTCGCACGACGAGGATTTTTTGAACGACGTTTCAAAAAACATAATCAGCGTCGAGGGAAAAAGCATAAAAAAATATTCGGGGAATTACCGGAAGTTTTTGACGCTGAGCGAGATAAGCCTAAGGCAACACGCCGATAAATACGAACGTCAACAACAGGAAATCAAAAAATTGGAGGACTATATCGCGAAAAATAAGGCGCGCGCGTCCACGGCGGGTATGGCGAATTCCAGAAAAAAACAACTCGAAAAGATCGAAGCCGTGTCGAAACCGGCGGCGGTCTATCCGTCCTCTTTTAATTTTCCCTATATCGATATTCATTCAAAGGATATGCTGACGGTCAAGGATTTGGCGATAGGGTACGAGGGGAGGCGCATTTTGCCGCCGATAAATTTTCATATGGACAGCGAGACGAAACTCTGGATTCGCGGGTCGAACGGAGTGGGAAAGAGTACGCTTTTGAAAACGCTTTCGGGGAGGCTGCAAAAGATAGGCGGATTTTTCGCGTTTTCGCCGAACGCGCAGGTTTTGTATCTCGAACAGGATTTGGAATTCTATTCAAAAGAGGAAAACGCCGCCGCGTATATGAACCGCTGTTTTCCGCGAATGAACGTCAAGGAAATCCGGACGGAACTCGGAAAGGCGGGAATCAGGAACGATTTGGCGTTGAAGCCGATCGGTAATTTGAGCGGAGGCGAACGGGTCAAGGTCAAACTTTGCGCGGTGTCGCGGCGGGCGTCGAATTTTTTGATTTTGGACGAGCCGACGAATCATCTCGACGTAAAGGCGAAAGAGAGTCTCGCGGACGCGCTGAACAAGTTTCGCGGCGCGGTGATTTTGGTAACGCACGAGAAGAGTTTTGCGGAGGACGTTTGCGGGGACGTTATAGATTTGGTGTAGCGGACGGGACGCTAAGGCAAAAGGTAAAACGCGTAATTTGCAATTTGTAACGCGCAATCCGCAATTCATAATTCACGATTTGTAACGTATAATTTGTAATGAATAATTCACGATTTGCAATTCCGTAATTTGCATCGCATAATTTGTAATGAATAACGCGCGCTTTATAATTTCATAATTTCGCAATTTGCAATTTGTAACGCGCAATTCATAGTTTTGCAATTCATAATTTCAATTTTTACAATATTTTACATCAAAAACCACAATAAAAATGCGTGAAAGAACGCATTTTTTTTCGGTTTATTCACAAATTATTTATGCCGTCGGACGGTCTGCAATACAAAAAATATGTAAATCTATACGGAAAAGCGTAATTTTTAAAAAAATGCGGAAAAAGTTCGCGGCATAAAAAACACGGATAACTTAAACGCGTCCGTAAAATCGGGCGGTACGGACAAAAAAACGTCCGTAACGCAAAAAAAACACACGGACAAAAAATCGGAGGAAAAATGGAAAATTCAAGAACAAAAACAATAATAATCGCAGTTGCCGCCGCTTTGATCGCGCTGATCATCGCGCTCGGCATATGGAGCGCGGGCGTAAAAACCCGTAAAAAAACCGAAGCGGCGGCGGAGTGGGCGATCGGACAAATCACCGAAACGGACGTTACGGAAAATTTGACGCTGCCGTCGAAATATGCCGCCGACGAGAGGGTAAAGTTGTCGTGGGCGAGCGATAAGCCCGATATAATCGACGGAGAGGGAACTTTCGCCGCGCCCGCGCAGGATACGGAGGTCAAACTGACTTGCAAATCCGTATACAAAAATAAGAGCGCGTCAAAGGATAAGACCGTAACGGCGAAAGCGGCGGCGGCGCAGGGTATGCAGTATAATATCGGTCTGAACGGGAACGGCGGCAATAGTATAAACGGCGGCTTGAACGGAAACGAAACGAATACTAATAACAATGCCGGGAACGGCTTGAACGGGAACGGCGGAATGAACGGAAACGAAACCAATACTAATAACAATGCCGGGAACGGCTTGAACGGGAACGGCGGCAATAATATAAACGGCGGAACGAACGGAAACGAAACAATCCCTTTCGGAATTTCTCCGAATAACGGAAACGGTAGCGGCAATAACTTAAACACGACTAATAACAATGCCTACGACAATGCGGGCGGCACGGACAACAATAACAATAACGACGACAACAATAACGATAATAATAACAGTAACAATAACGGAATAAATACGCCGTATAACAACGGAAGGAACGGCGGTTTTAAAAATATGCCATACGCTAAGGGGTACGCGCGAAACAATAACGCGCGGAGCAACGGAACATACGGCGGAAACGGCATAAATAACAACAACGCAAACGGAATGTATGATACGAACGGCGGCACAAACGGAATCTATAATACGAACGGCATGAGACGCGGACGCACATCCGGCTATAACGCCGGATACAGTGCGGGCTACACCGCAGGCTATAACGCCGGCTACGGCGCGGCGTATAACAATACGGGAGCATATGCGAATTACGGCGCGGCGTATAGCGATACGGGAACATACGCGAATAATAGCATACCGCGCAACAAAAATTAATAGGAATCCGCATTGGCAAATAATGAATAATGAAAACAAGTAATATAGCGGTTAAACTTTTAAATCAAACATATGTTTGATTTAAAAGTTTAACCGCTATATTTTGAAAAGTTAATGCGAACAAACTATAGTGAAAGGTTGAAGTGAATTCCTCTCCGTTGTACCGCGCCCCAAGAGTTGGACAGAGGAAAAAGATTATGATATAACCCGACTTCTGCAGATGGATAGAACAATTTACGAATAGAATTGAATTATTTATATAAAAAGCCGTGCAAAC
>JAISNN010000068.1 GCA_031276195.1 Clostridiales bacterium | reverse complement strand
AATACGCGGCGTTTCAATTTTTTTTAACAATTTTTCAATTCGGAACAAAAAACGGTTGACGTATTTTTATGAATTCATTCGGAACGCCGCAAAAAAATACGCGGCGTTTCAATTTTTTTAACAATTTTTCAATTCGGAACAAAAAACGGTTGACATATTTTTTCGGCGGTGGTATAATTCCTACTGAATTAGTAGGGTATGAGGAGTCAAGTATGCGGTTGTCGACAAAATCACATTACGGTCTGAACGCTTGCTATTATCTCGCGGCGGAATACGGGCGGGATGCGGGCGAAGGTATGCCGTTGAAGCGGTTGGCGGCGATGTCGGGAATCAGCGAGCCGTATCTCGAACAAATCATTCTTCTTCTAAAAAAGGCGGGCATAATTTTTTCGCGGCGCGGGGCGTCGGGCGGCTATCGGTTGGCGAAACCGCCGTCGGAAATTTTGGTCGGCGAGGTTATTCGGGCGTTGGAGGACAATTTGGAAATCGTCGGGTGCCGGACTTCGGTCTGCGACTGCGCGGCGGGGATAAACTGCAAGACAAAGGCGGTATGGAGCAAGGTCTACGATGCGATAAACGACACGCTGGACGGAATCCGGTTGAATGAATTGATATAGAACGCGTATTGACGAAACGAAACGGAATATTATGTTGAAAATTAAAGTTTTATAAAAAACGCGAAAATCGGGAAATATAAATACAATAAAAAAGCGATTTGGAAACGTTATATAATTAGATAGAATCAGAAAAAAGCGATTTGGAAACGTTATATAATTCGGTAAAAGCGTAAAAAAACAATTTGGAAATGTTATATAATTCAATAAAAACATAAAAAAAAACAAGATAAAATAATCTATCAAAGGCTTTAAAACGAGTCGGAAATACGGTGAAAACAAGGAGATTAAGATTATGGGCAACAACGATATAAAGCGTGTATATTTGGACTGCGCCGCGACGACGTACGTCGACGGCGGCGTTTTGGAGGCTATGCTTCCGTACTTTTCCGAGGAATTCGGAAACGCCAACAGTCTGCATTCGTTCGGACTTAGGGCGGAAAAAGCCGTCGTAGAGGCGCGTTCAAAAATCGCCGGAATAATCAACGCGAAACCCGTCGAAATATATTTTACTTCGGGCGGCACGGAGGCGGATAATTGGGCGGTAAAGGGCGTCGCGGGCGCGCATTCAAAAAAAGGAAAACATATAATCACATCGTCGGTCGAGCATCACGCGGTATTCGACACCTGCAAGGATTTGGAAAAAAAGGGCTTCGAGGTTACCTATCTGCCCGTGGACAAAGAAGGAACGATTGATCTCGGCGCGCTGAAAGCCGCGATACGCCCCGACACTATTTTGGTCAGCATTATGTATGCGAACAACGAAATAGGGACGGTTATGCCGATCAAAGAGGCCGTGAAAATCGTCCGCGAGCGTCAAGAAAAAGGGCAAAAAATATATTTTCATACCGATTGCGTACAGGCGGCGGGGGCTTTGGAACTAAACGTTGCGGATTTGGGCGTGGATTTGATGTCCGTTTCGGCGCATAAATTCTACGGTCCGAAGGGAATAGGCTTCTTGTACGTCAAAAACGGCGTAAAATTGGAACGCTTGATGACGGGCGGCAATCAAGAACGGAATATACGCGGAGGAACGACGAACGTTCCCGGAGTCGTCGGAATGGCGAAGGCTTTCGAACTCGCCGCGCAAAGAATGCAAAAAAATAACGAACGCGTCGGGAAATTACGCGACAAATTCGTGGAACGCGTCCTTGCCGAAATCGACGGCGTGTATCTGAACGGCAGCCGCGCAAACCGCCTCCCGAATAACGCGAATTTGAGTTTCGAGTATATCGAGGGCGAAGGTATGGTCTACGGGCTGGATTCGGAGGGCGTCGCCGTGTCGACGGGTTCGGCTTGCTCGTCGGGGTCGCTCGATCCGTCGCATGTCTTGTTGGCTTTGGGGATTCCCGTGGGGCTGGCGAACTGCACGCTGCGGTTTTCGTTCGGAAAGGACAACACCGAAGAGGACGTGGACTACGCCGTCGAAAAATTGAAAAAAGTCGTCAAAAGACTGCGCGATATGTCGCCGCTTTTCAATCAACTTCCGTCCGAAAAATTTAAGGTTTAAAGCGGAATTTTACGGAGTATGTAAGAGAATCGGAAAACGGTAAATTTATAGAATTTAAATGCCGTATAGAGAATAAACGTGATAAACATAAAAAACTTATCGCGGAATATAAAAGGATTTTGGAAAAGTCAATTTATAGAATGTAAATGCCGGATAGAGAATAAACGTGATAAATATAAAAAACTTATCGCGTAATATAAAAAAGATTTTCAAGCGGCAAATATTAAGAAATTTAAAAATAGTATAAAAAAAACGGCCGTAAGGCTTTGCATAAAACACAAAATGAAACGTATTTAAGGAGAGCGATTATGATATATACGGATAAGGTTATGGAAAACTTTAACAACCCTCAAAATATGGGAGTCGTCGAGAACGCGAACGCGGCGTACACCGTGGGCAGCCCCGAATGCGGCGACATTATGGAAATGACGATGAGAATCGAAAACGACGTCATCGAGGACATAAAGTTCCGCACGTTCGGCTGCGCGGCGGCGATCGCGTCAAGTTCGATGGCGACGCAAATGCTAAAAGGAAAAAGCGTCGCGGACGCGCTGAAAATGACGAACGACGACGTTATCAAGGCTCTCGGCGGACTTCCCGCGCAAAAGATTCACTGTTCGGTGCTTGCCGAAGAGGCGATTAAAGGCGCGATCGAAAACTATAAAAAAGGGTAGACGGGATCTATGCCGTTTGGAATACGCAATGCAAAACGAAAAATGCGGAATGCAAAAAAACACGGAGCGAAAAATACAAAAAACATAAAGCGAAAAACGAAAAATATAAAATGAAAAATTTAAATTCAAACGCAAAATTCGGATGCAAAGCATAGGACACAAAGCGGAAAATTCAAATTCGAAACGCAAAACGCAAAACGCAAAATTAAACTCAAAAACCCGCGATGCGAAACTCAAAATTAAAATAAAAAATCAAAAAAAACACGCGGCTTTAACGCGGCGGCGGAGGTAAAAATGAGCGCGGAACAAAGAGCGTTCGACGGCTTGACACGGGTGTGTACGGATCTTTTAAATTCAAAATTGATTTTATCGTCCGGGAAAATTACGGCGGTTTTGAATCTCGTCGCCGCCGACGCGGTATTAAAAAAAACCGTCGCCGACGCTATGACGGGTTTCGATTACAGGCGTGAATTTTTGAATTCCGTCTACGAATTCGGCGGCAAAATCCGCTTCAAACTGCCCCCGTCCCCAAAAAACGCCGCCGCCCTCGTCGTCAATATGCTATATGAATTTGACGGCGGCGCGATTAATTTCGTCGAATTTATCACGACGACTTTTCAAGGCGACAGGGCGGAGGATTGCTACCGCGCTTTCGGCGAGAACGTCATAAAACCCTTTTTGGAGCATATGAAAGAACTGATTTTCTCCGAAATCCCTCCTCTTTCCGCCGCCGAAAAGGTCGACGCGGAGAGGATTTTTGTGGGCGACGCGCTCCTTAACTCTTCGGAATACATAATAAAAAACCTGCACGGCGCGGTCGTCGAACAGTCGCCGCCCGACGAAACCGTTCTGCATTTTATGATCGACGGACTGAAATACGCTATGGAACTTCGCGATTTGAGGCTGATCAAGGTGGCTTTTTTGGGGCTGAAAAGTATGTTGAGAGGGCATAAACGGTTTGTGAATCTTTTGGCGGAGTTAGAGGGCGTGATCAGAATGTATACGGTGAAATAGAAAAGCCCGCGTTTTTAGAGCCGGAAAGTATGCCGGGAGGGTATAAGCGGTTTGTGAATCTTTTGACGGAATTCGAGGGCGTGATCGGAATGTATACGGTGAAATAAGATGCGGAATTAAAAAATTGTCCTTAAATTTACCTTTAAAAATTTTAAATTTTTCAATTATTTTTCCATATGTATTGAATCGTCCGTATTTTTGTGATATAATAGTATAAACGATAGAGATTTGATTGACCGTAACGTACGGAATTTTAAAAAATCGCTTTAAAGCGGTTAAAAAGAATTCAAAATGATAACGCAAAAACACAAAAAATTTTTACCGTAACGGACGGAATTTTTCAAAAAAAACGCCGCGTATTCGGAGGGGTAATATGAAAAACAAAAAAAAGAAAGTCTTTTTGATCGTCGCTTCGGTCGTTCTTTTGCTCGCGGTCGGGGGAGCGGCTCTTTTTAGTTTCACGATCGGCTATCCCGCGCGCCTCATAAACGCCGAAAAAAAATTGAACGCGCTGAAACAAACGGAATGGAAAGAGGACGAAATTTTGCTCTGCGGAAGTTCGTTTATCGAATATTGGGAGAGTTCCGGGAGTGATCTCGCGCCGCTGACGACCTACAATCTCGGCGTGGCGAGTACGGTAATCTCCGATTGGGACAAATGGGTGGATAAAATGATCGCGCCGTTTAAGCCGCGCGCCGTGGTTCTCTATGTCGGTAGCAACGACATTCACGGGAGCATAGGCAGCAAGGACGGTTCGGTCGCGGCGGAGGAGATCAAGGCTCTTCTCGAAAAAATCCGCGAAAAAACGGGCGCGAAACTCTATTATATCTCGATCGCGCCTACCGTTTTGAGAGAGAACGTCTGGGACGAGGCGAAAGAATGCAACGAAGCCGTGGAAAAATATTGCGCCGAAAAGGAATATCTCAACTTTATCGACTGCACGCCCGCGCTTTTGGACGCGGACGGCGGATTGCGGCAAGGGATTTATAGGGCGGATAAGTTGCACTTCAACGAAAAAGGATATGAAATCTGGAAAAACGTTATCGCGCCGGTTTTGATCGGTGATTTGTATGCGGACGCGGATTAGGAATTCCGTTTTTGCGTCGAGGGGTTTCGTTTTTGCGTTATGAAATCCGGTATTATCGCGCCGGTTTTGATCGGTGATTTGTATGCGGACGCGGATTAACAATTCCGTTTTTGCGTTATGAAATTCAATCTTATACTAACTTATACTAATATATTTAAAACCGTTTAACCTTTTCCCGTATAGCGTATATTGTTTTTTTTCCGCGTCGATTTGTATTTCGGCGCGGTATTTACATATTGCAGATCGGAATAGGGCGCGGAGGTTTCCGCGCGGTTTTTTTCGTCGTTTTGGTTCTTTTCCTCCGTATATTGCGGCGGGTCTTGCGGCGCGGCCGGGCGTTCGCGTCCGCGGTTTTTCGCCGCGTCGGAATATCCGTTTTGATTTTTTTCGGCGTAGCCGTTTGCGTTTGCGTTTGCGTTCGCGCGCGTGGGGACGCGGTAGGCGGTGCGTCCGTTTGCCGTATGGTAACTTTCATATTCGTTATTTTTCATAGCCGCTCCTTTTTTTGCGCCGTCGTTTTGGGATTTTTTGTTCTCTGCGTTTTCATAACCGAACGCCGCGTCTTGCTTTTTTTCCGCGTCCGATTGATTGTTTTTCGTTTTGTTTAGACCGTTTAGGATGCCGAATAATTCCGCGGTATCGAATTTTTGATTTTGGTTTTCGGATTGATTTTTATTATTTAAGGCGTTTAGAATTCCGAACATATTAGAGGTATCGAATTTTTGATTTTGATTTTCGGATTGATTTTTATTGTTTAAAGCGTTTAGAATTCCGAACATACCCGCAGGATTGATTTTTGAAGCCGAATTTCCCGGTTGCGTTCGGTTTAAGCCGCTTAGAAGTTCAAACATCGTCGTTGCGTCCATAAAAAATTACCTCTGTTATGTATTGAATGTCGGTCGTAAATATTAAAAGATATTTTAACGCTTAAATTTTCTTTGATTTTAAAGGTATAAAAATTGCTTGCGCGGCGGTGTTATACGACATTCCAAACGCTTGAATTCCCACGTATTTCAAAAGTGCGGATGTTGTCGGTACTATAATATTATATGACGGCATATTATAAATGTGTCAGGGAATAAGATAAAAAAAAGAGGTGTTTTTTAGTATGGATTTCAGAAGTTTTATGAAAAACCGCAAACCGTCCGATTCGGACAAAAAAAATGAAGCCGATATAAAAGAAAAATTGAAACGGTACGAGGGAAAGAGCAGGGGAGATATTATGTCCGAACTTACGCGGGCGATCGAAAAAGGCAAGCGCGACGGGACGCTTTCGATTTCCGAATTGGAAAATTATTACAAAATGGCATCGCCGATGCTAAACGACGAACAAAGAAAAAAAATGCGTGAGATTATCGACGGAATTTCAAAAGGATAAAAACACAGGCCCCGGCCGCCCGCCCCCTGCCGGGGAAAACGGGCAAAATATAGGGTTCATACAAAAAAAACGGGGGAACCCTATTAAAAACTT
>JAISNN010000063.1 GCA_031276195.1 Clostridiales bacterium | reverse complement strand
GGATTTTGAGTCCAGCGCGTCTGCCATTCCACCACACCGGCAAGGGTAATTTAGCGGATAAAAAAGTAATAAAATGGTGCGCCTTCAGGGGCTCGAACCCGGGACCTAATGATTAAGAGTCATTTGCTCTACCAACTGAGCTAAAGGCGCGTAAATTTTGGAGCGGGAAACGGGATTCGGACCCGCGACATTCGCCTTGGCAAGGCGACGCTCTACCACTGAGCCATTCCCGCGAATAATTTTTTCGGCTGTTTTTTTAATTCGGCATTTTGTATATCCCGCGATTGTCCGCGAAACCGCTATTATTTTTTTATATTGATTTAATTCGTTGTTTTTTCGTATGCCTTTCGACCGTTCATTAAACCGTTATTGCCGTTTTGTTATCGTTTTAATTAGTTATTTTGTATACCTTTCGATTTCCGTGTTTCATTGTTTTTTCGTATGCCTTTCGACCGTTCACTAAACCGTTATACGTTATAAAAAAACATTAATCCTTATAAAAGCGATATTTAATAACTGTCTAACAACCACATTCACCGACACCGACCGCCGTCCAATAACCGCCGACGGCTATTATCTATTACGCCCCTTTTAAGTGGTGCGGCCGAAGAGACTCGAACTCCCACATCTAAGATACTAGGTCCTAAGCCTAGCGCGTCTGCCATTCCGCCACGGCCGCTTACGGTGTCGTTTTGTTTTTTTTATAGTTATTTGCAATCCGCCGCCGTTTCCCCGGCGTTTTTTTTTGCGGAATCCCGTTTTAGCGTGATCCCCTTTTATACGGAACAATACCTTTGTATTACGCCGCGAAACGCTCTTATGCGGAATAATATCCTTAGAATAAAGCGTTTTTCCGCCGTTTTTCGACCCGAAACGGATATTATAAAATTAAAGCGGTATTCACGGCGCGGCTTTATATGCCGTAATTTTGTACGTTTTAGTGGTGATCCATCCGCGGTTCGAACGCGGGACCACTTGATTAAAAGTCAAGTGCTCTACCTACTGAGCTAATGGACCAAATAAAAACTGGCTGGGGTGGCAGGATTTGAACCTACGAGTGCGAGAGTCAAAGTCTCGTGCCTTACCGCTTGGCTACACCCCAAAAAAACGGAAAAAAGTAATAATGGGGTGAGTAGTGGGATTCGAACCCATGACCTCCAGGGCCACAACCTGGCGCTCTAACCGACTGAGCTATACCCACCGCGAACTCCGACGGATATCTGCCGTCCGTCTTTAATTTTTTTTAGAACCCGCCGTCGGCGAACTTGAAAACAATGGATTTTCGAGTAATTTTTCGGAATTTCAAGGCGTTTTTTCTAATGAGCCGTTTCTTTTTGCGCGCGTATTTTCTAACGAGCCGTTTTCTTTTTGCGCGTATTTCCGTATATTTTTGCATCCGCAAAACTTTTTTTAAGAATTTATTTCATTCCGTCCGCATCCGCAAAAACTTTTTTAAAGAACTTATTTCATTCCGTCCGTATAATATGCGGGTTCTTATTCGGTTTTCAAAGGTACCCGCCGCGAGTAATGCGGCTAATGGTGAGCCTGAAGGGATTCGAACCCCTGACAAACGGCTTAGAAGGCCGTTGCTCTATCCACCTGAGCTACAGACCCGCAAGAGGAGAGGCTTTTTTTATCCGTATATTTTTTTATCTTTCAAACGGCGATAAAAAAAAGAGACCGTCGCTTGTTTTTTGCCCCGTATATTTTCCTTAGAAAAGCGTCGTTTAAACGCGGAACTTAAAATATAGTGGAGCGGGTGATGGGAATCGGACCCACGCGGCCAGCTTGGAAGGCTGGAATTCTACCATTGAACTACACCCGCGAATATCGCGTAAAAAAACGTTCTTTTTTGCAACGCATAATATTCTAACATAAAATCAATCAGCAAGTCAACTTTTTTTATACATTAAAAAAAAACTTTTTTCGCTTTTATACCGTCTTATACGCCTCGCGGTATATTTTAATATTCTGCGCCAAGTGAAAAAAACTTTTTTTCGTTTTTTATACCGTCTTATACGCCGTTCCGCAATATTTGCAGACCCCCTCCGCGTCCGTCGGGAGAGGCGCGCCGCATGCGCCGCACACGGCGGTATATACCTTTTTTTCGGGTTCTTTGGGCGGTTCGACTCTTACTAATTCCGTTTTATCCTTATTAAATTTATAGCCCGAAAGGTAGCGTTTTTGGAAAAGTTCCGAGATATTCAAGACGATAGTTTTTTCTTTCACGCCGAACTGCGCCGCCAAATCGGAAACCTTTGTAATTCCGTCTTTCGCGATCGCCAAGGCGAGGCTTCTCGACCTTTTGAGAGAAACGAGGAACGACCACCCGAACGGCAGTCCGTAGAAGCCCGCGGCGACGATAACGATCGATGGGATCGCGATCAAATACCACCCGTTGGAGAACCCGACGGGGATCATCGGGATCGCCGCTACGAAAAGCACGCTGAATATCACAAGGATTATTAAGCGTTTTTTAATTTTTTGATCCAAATCGTTCATTTCCAAAGCGATTCGCCTCCTAAAATTTTAAACTAAAACCTATTTTTTCGCCGGAACTTTACGGAATTCTGTATTTTAAACGTAAATCCGTTGATGTTTTACAATTTTCTATATCTTTTTGTCTATAAATCCGCCGATATTTTATGAATCTCCATACCTTTTTGTCTATAAATCCGTCGATATTTTATGAATTTCCATACCTTTTTGCCCGTAAATACGCCGATATTTTACGGAATTCCGTATTTTACGGCTAATATATTTAGCATAATTTTAAACCTTTACCCGTCCGCCGCCGAATGCCGTCTATCCGTATTATACAATATCACATTTTATTTGTCAACTCTATTTTCAAAGAATTTCCCGTCCTTATGATTGAACAAAAACGCCCCCATCGCGCTCCACCCCTGCATAAGCGAACCGCGTTTACGCGCGGGGCTAAAAAACTCAACGGGCGTGAAGTTTCCTTTTTTCGCGTTATAGTCGAACCATCTCGTCAGCGGATAGTCGTAATCCATACCGAAAATCAGTTTTGCATAGGCGTACGCCGCGGAGAGATAGGGCCAATCGCCGCCGTTGTGGTAGTAATAGGGCAACGAACTTTTCTGGACGACCGCCTCCGCCTTATAAAAAGGATAGACGGACAAAACGCCGAAATCGCCCAAAACCTGTTCGGAATTGTTCTTTGTTTCGAGTATTTTTTCCATATTTTTCAGCATACTCAAAATCCGTTCGCGCGTTGAAAGCCCGAAAAGGGCGATCAAAACCGTATCGATCGAGAGGTTATCCTCGACGGTTTCCCCGTCCTTATAGTTGACAAAATAGCCCTTTTTTTCGTCGAAAAGAATGTCGTTGATCGCTTTTTTCACTATTTCGTATTTGTTTTGATATTCCGCGCTTTTTTGTCCGAAGTCCTCCTCCTCATTTTTTGAAAGGGAAAAAACGCGCAAACGGTTTAAATATTCGGCATTTTTATTCTCTTTTAGTCCGTCAATTCCGCTTATTGTACCGCGTCCGGACGCGCCGTCCGGCATACTTCCGTTCGTTTTTAATCTCTCAATTCCGCTTATTGCACCGCGTTCATAAACGCCGTTCGCCGCGTTTCCGTTCGCTTTTTTTAATTCGCCGATATCTTTTTCTCCGCATACAATGCCGCCGTCCGGCACACTTTCACTCGTTTTTAATCTCTCAATTCCGCTTATTGCACCGCGTTCATAAACGCCGTCCGCCGCGTTTCCGTTCGTTTTTTTTAATTCGCCGAGTCTTTTTATATCGCGGCAAAGAGCGGAAAAAATATCGCTCATACAAAACAACGCGCGCGCGTACAACGCTTCGTCATACGTCGCGTATCCCGTCCTGAAAACATTGTCGCACCAATCGCGGCGGTTATATTTTCCCGATTTGACCAAGAGTCCCGTTTCGTCGGTTTCGGCTTCGAGGCGTCGGATCACGGATTCGGCGTATTCGAGGATCGTTTTCCCGCGTATTTTTTCAAAAAGGATTCCGATATCCCCCGCGTTCGCGATATAGTCGCGGACGAGCATAACGAAAAAGGAGGGCGAATCGTAATGATTCCCCCAATAATTTTTAAAGGTCGATTTGACCGCCGAGGGGCATTCGCCTTTTTTGCCTATGCCGCGCGCGAGGGTGAGGATTTGGTTTCGGACGATATCGGGGCGGACGGCGGCGAGGGGCAGAGCCGTCCAATACCCGTCGCGAAAGTATGTTCGCGCCGGAAATTGATAGACGATTCCGGCGAGCAGAGCCTTAAATTTGCCTTTTTCTTTGTAGTTTGACAGGGCGCAATTTAGGCAGGACGCATAGAGAGCCTTTTTTAATTCGTAATTTTCCGAATTTTTTTCATCGTAATTTTCAACGTCTTTTTCGGAGTTTTGAATTTCCGTACCGAGAGTTCCGCCGCTCTTTCCGGAATTCTTTTCCGTATCGCTTTCATCGGAATTTTCAATGTCTTTTTCGGAGTTTTGAATTTCCGTACCGAGAGTTTCAACGCCGCTCTTTCCGGAATTCTTTTCCGTATTTTCAACGTCTTTTTCGGTATATTTTTTTTCGTTTTTTGGCGTCAATTTTGCAATTCCGATATCTTTTTCTCCGTTTTTTACCGCCGCTTCGGAAACTACAATATCTCTCCCGACGTATTTTTCCGCGTTCTTTTTAAGCGACTCGATATATTCGTCCGCTTCTCTTTCCTTTTCGCCGATGACTCCGATCAATTCCTCCGCGAAGGCTTCCGAAAAATCCCTCCGCTCCCCCGCCGAAACGACAAGCCCGATCGTTTTTTCCTCTCCTTTTTTGACCGCCGCCGCCGTCTTGAACTGATTGACGTAAAACGCGTTTCTTTCCATCGGTTCGAGAGGGTTATCCGCCGCGAAATCGATATAAAAATCTCCCAAAAGGTCGTTTTTTATCGCGGAATCCGAAATTGCGATATGTTTTTTAAAAACTCCGAAGGCGGCTTTTACGACTCCGCCGGGTTTAAAGCGGCTCAAAAAAAACTCTTGAATATACGACTTATAGTCCACTCCGAAGTTGACGGCCGCCCGAAAATCTATATCCTCTTTCGCCGAAACCTTAAAGCGGAAAAACACCGCGTTATCCCCGCGCGTGATAAACTGCCGGATCTCGACGTCCGCGGCGGCGGCGGATATTCGGATCACCGCCTTACCGCCTATCATTTCGACGGTTTTTTTCTCCGAACCGTCGAGCGCGCGTCCGTTCAGGCTGAAAAGGATATGGAAAAAATCAAACGCCTCAAACTTATTGATCACGGCATATCGGGCGATCCCCCCTCCCCCGTCGAACTGCGCGTTCAAAACGAGGTTGCCGGCGTCGTAAGCCGCCTCCTCATACAACCTGCCCGCAAAGCAAATCGCGGAATTTTTATACTCTATCTCCATAATCTATCCTTTAAAGTATTCCTTATCAATTGCAAAAAACAATAGAACTTCTTTATACCCTATGCCGTTAATTTATCCTTTTCAAGCATTAGACAACGCCTTTCAATTGCGAAAAACAATAAGACTTCTTTATAATCTATTACGTCAATTTATCCCTTAAAGTATTCCGTAATGCCTTTTTAACGCTATAAAATACCCTTCATTAATTCCACTTCACGGGAACGCCCTCTTCATTATACCGCCAATAATAGCCTTCCTTATATTCCTCCGAATGCCAATACACGGGACGGTTACTATCATTCCAACCCGAATTCCACCCGTCGGGCTTGCTCTCCGCCTCCGCATAAATTGTCAAACTTCTGCAATAATAGAACGCCCTCTCCCCGATAGTCGTTACTCCCTCGGGTATAACGATCGTTGTCAAACTATAGCAATTATAGAACGCCCTCTCCCCGATAGTCGTTAATTTTGATCCCTCGGGTATAACAATCGTTGTCAATCTACTGCAATCAAAGAACGCCTCATACCCTATACTCGTTACTCCCTCGGGTATAACGATCGTCGTCAAACTACTGCAATAAGTGAACGCCCTATCCCCTATACTCGTTACTCCCTCGGGTATAACGATCGTTGTCAAACTACTGCAACCCCGGAACGCACCACTACCTATACTCGTTACTCCCTCGGGTATAACGATCGTTGTCAAACTACTGCAATTATAGAACGCATAATCCCATATACTCGTTACTCCGGCGGGTATGGTAAAACCGCCCGCCGTCTTTCCCGCGGGGTAGCATATCAACTCGGTTTGCGCTTTGTTATACAACACTCCGTCAACTGACATATACGCTTTGTTGTTTGTGTCAATATTAACCCCCGTTAAACTACTGCAATTATAGAACACATTCCCACCGATACTCGTTACTCCCTCTGGTATAACGATCGTTGTCAAACTACTGCAATAAGAGAACGCATAATCCCCGATACTCGTTAATCCCGAGGGTATAACGATCGTGTTCAAACTACTGCAAGAATGGAACGCATAATCCCCGATACTCGTTACTCCGGCGGGCATAACGATCGTTGTCAAACTGCTGCAATTATAGAACGCATAATTACCGATAGTCGTTAATTTTGATCCATCGGGTATGGCGATCGTTGTCAAACTACTGCAAGAATCGAACGCGCGCTCCCCTATACTCGTTACTCCGGCGGGTATGGCAAAACTAATCGCCGTCTTTCCCGCGGGATAGCATATCAACTCGGTTTGCTCTTTGTTATACAATACTCCGTCAACGGATATATAATTCTTGTTTCCCTCTCCGACATTAATTCCCGTCAAACTACTGCAAGAATCGAACGCAGAACGCCCGATATACGTTACTCCGGCGGGTATATCGATCGTTGTCAAACTTCTGCAACCGGCGAAAGCATCACTACCTATACTCGTTACTCCCTCGGGGATATCGATCGTTGTCAAACTACGGCAACCGGAGAACGCACCACTCCCTATACTCGTTACTCCTGAGGGTATCGCGATCGTTGTCAAACTTCTGCAACCGGCGAACGCACCACTCCCTATACTCGTTACTCCTGAGGGTATAACGATTGTTATTAGACTGGTGTAAGCGAACGCATTATACCCGATAACCGTTACGCTGTCAGGAATTTTAACCGAAACAATATTGCTTTTACTTTTAAAGCCCTCATATGCTATTTTGATTACGCTCTCTCCCTCATAGACCGCCGGAATGATAATATCATTATCCGTCGCCGTCCCGTTACTCACCTCATATCCGCCCTCTATCTTTGTAAACTGCAAGCCTTCCGTATAATCACTTTCCTCTTTTTCCCATACCGTCGGTGCTCCGTTTACGTAACGCCAATAGTTTCCGTTCTTTTTCTCCTCCGAATGCCAATACTCGGGACGGTTACCGGGACTCCAATCCAAATCCCACCCGTCGGGCTTGCTCTCCGCCTCCGCGTAAATAATCAACTTAGCGCAAGCCTGGAACGCATAATTACCGATATCTGTTACTCCCTCGGGTATGATGATCGTTGTCAAACTACTGCAATTATAGAACGCATAATCCCCGATAGTCGTTAACCTCGATCCCTCGGGTATAACGATCGTTGTCAAACTATCGCAATCATTGAACGCATAACTACCTATACTCGTTACTCCCTCGGGTATAACGATCGTTGTCAAACTACCGCAACTCCGGAATGCACCATCCCCGATAGTCGTTACTCCCTCGGGTATAACGATCGTTGTCAAACTACTGCAATAATAGAACGCACTACTCCCGATACTCGTTACTCCCTCGGGCAGAGTGATCGTTGTCAAACTATAGCAATTATAGAACGCAGAATTACCGATCTCCGTCACTCCGTCTGGAATTTCGATCGAAACGATATTGCTTTTATTCCAAAAACCGTGAATGGCTATTCTTATCACGCTTCTCCCGTTATATGTCGCGGGAATTACTATATGAGCGTCCTCAGCCGTTCCGGCGCTCACCTCGTAACCGCCGTCCGTCCTATAAAACGCCAATCCCTCCGTATGCGGCGGATTTTCGATTTTCGTCCATTTCGCGAAAAACGTCGCGCCGCCCTTGACCTTTCCCCCCGTGAAAGGTTCGCCGTTCCCGTCAAACCACCCGCCAAAGGTATATCCCTCCATTTCGGGGTCTTGCGGAAGTTCGACTTCCTCCCAACCCTTAACGCCCGTCTCGTAATACTTTTCGCCGTCCGAGATAAAAACGACGTTATAACCGCTCAGCCACTCGCACGACGTCAAAAAAACCGCCGCCAAAAGAACGAACGCGGATAATACCGCGAATTTTTGCACCTTTTTCATAAACCATACCTCCGTTTTTATGTTTTGAAATTATCCGTTGAACTTTGATAATATGTCTTACATTGACCCTTTGAATCTTACTAAAACGTCAATTTTACTCCGCAAATACCGTTTCCCCGCACGCTTTGCGCCTTTCACATACCCTAATCCTTTCCGTACGCTTATTTTACGCAACACGGTTTCTTACACTTTTAACGTTTTACCTCTTTATTTTAACACAACATCACCGCTTTGTAAATAGATAATCCAAAATTTACATTATTCCGATTAAAAAATTTGAGGGTTCTAAATTTTCGTGATAAAAAGCGTTATAGGTTGCTTTATTTATCGCAAACTTTTAGAACTCTCAAAAATTTAAAACGGAAGCGGAAATAAGCGAAATACCTTTTGATAAAAGTTTTCTCCCTCATTTTTTAATAAAATAAATTCCAAAAAATAACCCCTCTCCACTCTAAAAACATTCCTCCTCGACTTTTTTCAGTTCCGTTTTTTCGTCGTCCGTCAATTCTCCGCCTTGTGCTTTTACGGCGAGCGCGCGGCTGACCAATTTACTGCGTTCGGGGCTGATTTTCAGTTTCAACGAAAAAATGAAGGCCGTCGAAACGAGCAGGATCACGGGTATCATAATCGCCAGTCTAAGCCCCAAAACCGCCTCCGCCGTCTGTTCGAACTTCGTTACCTCGCCCGTCAGATTGTCGGTCAGGGGCGGGCGGAACCCCGAAAGTTCTAATATCCAGCCCGAAACGCCGATTGCGACGGCGGCGGTCGTTTTTCTTATGAACTTCATAATTCCGCTGAACGAACCCGCGTTTCTGTTCCCGAATTTCAATTCGCCGATATCCACGACGTCGGGGAAAATATACCACGGCAAAAGTTGACAGCCCGACATTCCGAGTCCGATTACGGCGGCGATCGGGAACAAAAAATAGTCGCCGAAGTTATCGGGATACATACACATAGCGATGATTCCCAAGATATAGAGCGGAATTCCCATACGGAACAAAAACGCCTTTGATTTTGTCCGCATAAGTTTGTTATGCAGAGGGATCGTCGCGGCATAGGATACCATAATCGTGACCAAAATTAAAAACGCGCTGAATTCGACTTTCAATCCGTAGTCGACGAAGTATATGATATTCGTCGTGATTAAATCCATACAAGTAAACGCCGCAAAATACATCACGACGAGATAGACGAACGCCTTGACGCGGAGCGGCTTGACGAATTCTTTCAATGAGAATACCGTTTTTTCTTTCGGGACGGGCAGTCTTTCCTTTGTGAATACCGCGCAGAGGACGAGCGGCACGGCATACAGCAATCCGAAACCTAAAATCATCATAACGCTGAACGCGTCGACGCGCATCTCTTGCTTTTGCAGTGTTTCGACGAGGATTATAGGCACGCCGGCGGAGATCGCCGCGGAGATCATAGACACGACGAGACGGATAGTATTTATTCCGTTCCGTTCGTGGTGGTCGGCGGAAATCTCCGTCAAGAGCGCGGAATAAGGCACGCTTATGACGGTCGAAACAGTGGAAAAAACCAAATACGCAAAGAGATAAAAGGCGTATTTGAATACGTCGGATTCGACCTTATAGAGGGGCATAAAGAGCAGGGCGAACGAAAAAACGACGAGCAGCCCGCCCGCGAAAACGTACGGACGGCGGCGGCCGAAGCGGCTTTTTGTGTTGTCGCTGATAACGCCCATCATAGGATCGGTTACCGCGTCCCAAATCTTCGCGATCATAACGATCGACGCGGCAAGCCCCGCGCTGAGTCCGTTGATCGCGAGATATACGACGTACACCGTCGTGATCATACTTCCCGCGCCGCCGCCGAAAAAATCGCCGATCGCGGCGAAAAAACGCTCCTTGCCGCTCACTCTTGCGCTAAGATTTTCCGTTTGGTTTTCATTGAATCCGAATTTTTTCATAAACGTATCCTCATATAACATTATTTTCGCGGTACTATACCGCGTTTTTTCAGACGTTTTTACCTCAATTTTCCGGAGATTTTATAATGCTGCCTTTTGACGTTTTCCGGAGATTCCGCAATTATGTTTATAACATTTTTCCGCTGTACTATACCGCGTTTTTTTAGACGTTTTCGCCTCAATTTTCCGGAGATTTCATAACACTGCCTTTTGACGTTTTCCGGAGATTCCGCAATTATGTTTATAACGCTCTTTCGCGGTACTATACCGCGTTTTTATTACTATAAAATATCCTTTATATAAAAGGACGATAAAACGCGGAAAATCTACCTTCCCTCTCCTCTTTTTTTGTTCAATTCCGCCAAAAACTTCTCCTCGTCGATCGGAAATTCAACCTCCGTTCCCGTCCACCCGGAAAGGTACGCGGCGTTTGAAATCATCAATCCGTTGATGCCCTCTATCCCGGGCGCGATCAATTTTTCGCCGAACAAAACCGCTCTGCTGAAATTCCTGAATATATTCATATGCTGCCCGATAAGCCCCAATCTGACGGCGTTTTGAAAGGCGTTCGTCCTTTTGACGACGCGCGTCATAGGGATTCGCGGCATAAATTTTTCGTTGGTTTTGTTAAATTCGTCCTCTTTGACTTTCAGTTTTTCAAAGGTCAATTTTTCGGAAAGCAAGTTTTGTTCGATGACCAGCCGTCCGCCGCAGCCGTCGATTTCCAAGCGGTTTGTACCGGGGAAGTCGTGCGTGGACGTAACGAAAATTCCGCTCGCGCCGTTTTTGTATTCCGTATAAAAAGTAACGTCGTTTTCAACCTCTATATCGCGGTTCGCGCCCTCTTTTAGGTAGCATTTCAGTTTCGACGGCATACCGCCCAGCCATTGAAAGATGTCTAATTGATGAGGACATTGATTGATCAAAACGCCTCCTCCCTCGCCGTCCCACGTGCCGCGCCAGCCGCCCTGATTGTAGTACGCCTGCGGACGGTACCAATTTGTAATGATCCAATTTATCCTTTTCAATTCGCCCAATTCGCCGCCGTCGATGAGTTCTTTCGCATATTTATACAGCGGATTTGTGCGCTGGTTATACATAATTCCGAACACCTGTCCGCTCTTTTTTTGCGCAAGTCCGTTCAGTTCTCTAACCGCTTTCGTATACACTCCCGCGGGCTTTTCCGTCAGAACGTGTTTACCCGCGTTAAGGGCTTCCGCGGCGATGACGGGGTGCGCGTAATGAGGGGTCGCGACGACGACCGCGTCGACGTTTCCGTCCTCTAAAAGTTCGCGGTAATCCGAATAGATTTTCACGTCTTTCAGTTTGTTCTCCGCCCACGTTCTGCGCTCCCCGGCGACGTCGCAAACGGCGGTCAACGCGCCGTTTTTGTCTATTCCCGCCTGCAATTTTAGGGCGTGCGTATGCCCCATTTTGCCGATTCCGACAATTCCGTAACGAACCTTTTGCATATAAAACTTCCTCCCGTTTTTATTCCGGTTTATTATTGTTTTTTATTGTATTTCATTATTTTTTCCGCGGTACTGTACCGCGTTTTTTTAGCCTTTAATTTTCTTTTTTATACTCGTCTTTATTTTTTCGCGTCCTCTATAATTTTCAAAAGATTTTCATATTGCCAAACAAAAACTTCTTCGCGCCCGACCGCTTGAAGCGGCTTGATTCCTCTGTCCTTGTCGATTTTCCTAAACACCCTTCCCGCCCTCGTCAGCGTCAAAAACGGAATTATATAAAAGGGTATTTTCAACAGCGCGTATTTCGCGGTATGCGGCTCCAACGTCAAAAAACCGTCATAGTTTCTATCCGTCAAATCTTTTATGATTTCGGGGATTTTGCCGCTCCCCGTTCCCAGCGGAACTTCGATTCCGTCTATGCAGTCTTTCATATGATAATAGGCGGTATAGTCCCGCGTTTTTTCATACGCGTCAAACGGATCCGCGCCGCATTGAACGTAGTTCGACGCGTCGTAGCAGAGTTTCAAATTCGGATCGTTCAGTTCCCGGTAAAGAGCCAAAACCCTTTCGGGAATATCCCCGAAAATCTTTTTTTCGTTTTCGTGAAGAAGTATAATTCCGCTTCCGCGCGCAACGTCCAAAAAACCCCGAAACCTCTCCGCGGCTTTTTTTAAAACCTCGGGAGAATAAGCCCTGCCGCCGTCCGCGCCCGCGTCCGTAAAAAACGAAAAACAGCGGATATATTTGCAGCCGCTCATAGCGGCGATTTTCACCAATTCTTTGAGTTTTTTCAGTTGCGCGGAATAAGCCGCGTCGTCGTTAAGCCCGATTTTTCCGATAGGCGAGCCCAACGAAGACAACTTTATTCCCTCCGCTTTCAGAGTCGGCAGGATATCCCTTTCAAACTCCTCCGCCGTATAGTCGGCGATATTTTTTCCGTTCAAATTACGCGGACAAAGATAGCCGCCGCCGAGTTTTTTGATCAATTCGATTTGCGCTTTGAGCGATCCCGCCGCCTCGTCGTAGAACCCCGATATATAAAACATAATTTTATGCCTCCCGTTTTTTGTATCTCAATATTGAATTTTCAATTCCGCCAACCGTTTTTTGTATACCCTATCCGCGAATTCCAAAATGCAATTAAATTTTTTTATTCCGACCATTTTCTCTCACCCTAAACGCGGATTTCAAATCACAACCTAACGCTTTCATCTCAATCATTTTCCCGCATACCAAATAATACCGCTAACCGCCGCCCCTAAAAATCCGCTCCTCTATCTCTCCTCTTTCACTCTCTCCCTCAGTAATTCCTCATACCTTTCCGCGTCGATCGGAAATTCGATTTCCTTTCCTTCCCACGCCGACATATAGATTCCGTTTATCAAACTCAGCGCGAAAATCCCTTCTTGCGCGGGCGAAATCAGCCTTTCGCCTTTCAAAATATGCGCGGCAAAATTCGCAGTGATGCGTCTTTGCTGCCCGAAAATTCCGTCGGGAATGCTTCTCGGACCGTAAAAATATCTTTTTACGCGTTTTTTCGCGCCCCCGTAGCCCTTGACCGTCGCCGCGTTGACTTCGGGTTCGGGCGGTTTCCACGAGATGAATTTCATCGAATTTTTTCCGATGACCAGCCGTCCCGAATCCCCCGCGATTTCGATTCGGTTTGTGCCGTTCAGTTCTCTTCCCGATGCGGAAAGAGAGCAAAAAACGTCGTTTTCATATCGCAAAAACGCCGTAACTTCGTTTTCGGCGGCGATATTTCTGCCCTTTGTTACGGCGCGCGCGTATACGCTTTTCGGCATACCGACCAGCCATTGCAAGACGTCCAACTGATGTACGCATTGATTGATCAAGATGCCGCCGCCCTCGCCGCCCCACGTAGCGCGCCACGAATTATTTTTGTAATACGCGTCCGAGCGGTACCAGTCGGTAACGATAAAATTTATCCGCCGGATTTCGCCTATCGCGCCACGGCTCAATAACTCTTTTGCCTTTTTATAGACGGGATTTGTACGCTGATTATACATAACCGCGGCGGCGATTTTAGGTTTTCCTCCCGTTTTTTCCTCTATATTGCCATGAATTCCGCCCGTTTTTTCCTCTGCTTCCCGCAAAAATTCATTGAATTCTTGCCTTTTATGAATACCGACGGCTTCTTTTTCCTCCGTTTTTTCATCAGTTTTCCCTTGAATCCCCTTCGTTTTTTCCTCTATTCCTTTCAAAAATCTATTGAATTCCATAGCCTCTCCGACCGTAACGGCGATCGGTTTTTCGATCAGTACGTGCTTTCCCTTTTCGATAAAAAATTTTGCGATTTCGACGTGAAAATAATGCGGAACGGCGACGATAACCGCGTCAAATTCCGCTTTTTCCGCCATTTCGCGGTAAGAATTAAAGCAAAGCAAGCCCTTTTTGCATACCCTTTTGACGGAATTCAGCGCGCCGTCCGAGATATCCGCGACGGCGGCAAGCAACGCGTTTTTTACCAACCCGCGCGACAAAAGAAAGGCGTGCGCGCCCCCCATCCGCCCGACGCCGACGACGGCAAATCTAACCTTTTTCATACTGTTCATAAGCCCGATTCCTTCCGTTTAATAGGTATAATAAGCATTGCTTCATTTATCGCGAATTTTTAGAATTCCCGTCATTTTTGCGACCGCTTGTAAGCGGCAGCCTTTTATTTACCGCGAATTTTCAAAACCCCCGTCCTTTTTACGATCGCTTGTAAGCGGGTATTATTTTATTTGTCACGAATTTTTAGAATTCCCGTTATTTTTACGACCGCTTATTTACCGCGAATTTTTAAAACCCCCGTACTTTTCGCGGCGCCTTTAATTTTCGTTCCGGAATACCCAAAAATCAAACGCCCGAATACGCGTTAAACCCGCCGTCGATCGGCAAAATCACTCCCGTAACAAAGCCGCTTGCCGCGTCGTCCGCAAAAAACCGCACCGCGCCCAACAATTCCCGCGGGTCGCCGAATCTATTCATGGGCGTATTTCTCAAAATTTTCTCCGAACGCGCCGTCGGTTTTCCGTCCGCGCCGAACAGCAAAGCCCTGTTTTGGTTAGTCACAAAAAACCCCGGGGCGATCGCGTTGACTCTTATCCCCGCGGGGGCGAAATACACCGCCAGCCACTCCGTAAAGTTTGAAACGGCGGCTTTTGCCGCGGAATACGCCGGGATTTTTGTCAATGGCGTGAAGGCGTTCATGGAGGAAACGTTGATAATACTCCCTCTCCCCCTCGCCGCCATATCGCCCGCAAAAACCTGAGTCGTCAAAAACGTTCCCTTAAAATTTAGGTTGAAAACGAAGTCCACGCCGCTCTCCGTAAGGTCAAAAAACGTCTTTCCTTTCACTTCAACGAATTCCTTTCCGCCGCGCTTGCCGCCGACCGGATTTTCGCTTTTTATATCGCTTTTCCCTTGTCCTAAACGCGCTTCTATACCGCGCTTTTCTCCTCCCGAACCGCCGTCCGTAACGCTTGCTTTCCCTTGCCCGGAAACCGCCTCTCCGAATGCCGAATTCCCGTTTTCTTTATCCGTTTTTTCCGAACGAAAACGCGCTTCTATACCGCCGTTTCCGTTATAAAATTCCGTATCCGTCGTCGCCGCGGGATTGTTCCCTCCCGCGCCGTTGATCAACAGATCGCAAACCCCGAAATCGGCTTTGATTCTCTCTCTCACCTCCGAAAGCCCGTCTTTGTTCAGCACGTCCGCTTTGTATCCCTTCGCGGTATAGCCTTGTTTTGAAAGCCCGTCCGCAAGTCCGCGAACCGCGCTCTCGTTGATATCCAACAAGGCGGTTTTGTAACCTATCGCCGCCAACTCGCCCGCTATTATTCCGCACAAAACACCACCCGCGCCCGTGATTACGGCAACCTTATCCATTTCATTCCTCCCAAAACGATTTTCATTTTTTATATATTTTTTGAGTTTGACGTTTATTTTTATCCGCTCATTTCTAAATTCGGTATTTATTTTTTTACCCGTTCATCTCCAAATTCGGCGTTTATTTTTATGTCTCTTGCCGCCGACCGCTAATCACTAACCGCCGACCGCTAATCATCAACCGCCGACCGCCGATCACCAACCGCCGACCGCTATCTAAAATAACCGCTAATAACCGCTAACCGCCGCAATGCCGCCGTTCTCTCGTCCCCTTCCACGCCTCATACATTCCGGCGATATAGCAAGCCCCCAATGCTCTGTCGAACAGCCCGTAACCCGGTCTGCCCTTTTCCCCCCAAATCATCCGCCCGTGGTCGGGGCGTATATACCCAGAAAAGCCGTCGTCCAGCAATTTTTTCAACAGTCCGAACATATCTATATCGCCGCATTCCGACGGATGCGCCGTCTCCTCGAAGTCCCTTTCGCCGCTCCTTTTGACGTTCCGGAAGTGCGCGAAATGAATCCTCCCTTTCGCCGCCTCCGCGATCTCGAAAAGGTTATTTTCCTTTGCCGCGCCGAACGAACCGACGCAAAAAGTTATGCCGTTTACGGGGTCGTCCGTTATGCGCAGCAAACGCTTTACGCTCTCCGCACCCGTTATGATTCTGGGCAAGCCGAATATGCCCCACGGCGGATCGTCGGGGTGAATAGCCATCTTGACTCCGCATTCGGACGCGACGGGGATAATCTCCTTTAAAAACGTCTCCAAATTGTCCCAAAGCCGCTCTTCGCTCACGGTACTATACCGCGTCAAAAGGTCTTTCAATTCCCCTCTCGGATAACTCGCGTCCCAGCCCGGCAAGGACAGATCGGAAGTCAAAGGATCGAGGCGCAGAACCTCCGAATGACGGTAAGAAAGGGCGGTCGAGCCGTCGGCTTTTCGGGCGTTCAGATCGCTTCTCAGCCAGTCGAAGACGGGCATAAAATTATAACATATACACTTTATTCCGTACTTTGCCAGCCGCCGTATATTCTCTTTATAGTTTTCGATATAGCCCTTTGCGGAGGGCAGCCCTAATTTTATGTCCTCACGGACGGGAACGCTTTCGACGACCTCGAATCCGAGTCCTTTTTCGCGGCATAGAGCCGCCGTTTTTTCGATACTTTTTTCGCTCCAAACTTCGCCCGCGGGGACGTCGTACAACGCGGCGACAACGCCCGATACTACGGGGATCTGCCGTATTTGGTCAAGCGTTACGCCGTCGTTTTCGCCGTACCATCTAAACGTTATTTTCATCGTGATCGTTCTCCTTGTTTTCGGTTTCAAGCCCCTTTGATATATTTTTATATCGAAATATCCGCCGCTTTATTCTTTTTTATGACGTTTTTTATTCCGTTTTTTAAGGCTTTTCCCCTTCTTTTTTATGTATAAATATACGACGCCCTTTTAAAACGCTTTCTATTTTGCTTTCAAGGCTTTATAAACTTTTTTATATTGAAATACGCGATATCTTCCGCCGTTTTTAATATTGTCTTTCCTCCGTCTCCGTCGTCGAAACGCGACAGATATTCCGCCAAAACCATACGGAAATAGTCGTGTCTGGCATACGACAAAAAACTCCTGCTGTCCGTCAACATTCCCGGAATTTGCCCGATATGCGACAACTCCGACATTCGCGAAAAATATTCATTCATACCGTTTTTGTGGTCGTTAAACCACCACGGCGCGCCCGTAAAAACCCCTCTAAACGCCCCCGCGAGAGTGATAAGCGGATAATAATACGCTGGATTTAAGGTGTACAAAATGATTTTCGGCAGTCCTCCGCTCTCCTCGGCGGAATTCAAAACCGCCCTCAATCCGTCGATTTTCAGCCTCTCAGCGACGGTATCGAAGCCCGTATCCGCACCGAAAACCGAAAAAGCGCGGTCGTTTACGTTCCTCAAAACTCCCAAATGCAACTGCGCCGTAAAGCCGTATTCGCGGCATTTCGTCAAAAAAAACGGAAACATAAACCCGAGATAGTCATAATATCCGCGCTTGTCAACGCCGTTTTGAGCCGATTTAAAACCGTTTTTGCACGGAGCATACGCTTGACAAGAGAATTTTTCACCCTTTCCGCTATCGGAATCACCCGTTTCACGGGGAATTTTTCCGCCGTTTTTCGCCTTTACAAAGGCTTTTTTCGCGCGCTCGAAACCCTCTCCGCTCAAAAATTTATCCGCGCCGCCCTCACGGAACACGGCCTCGCCGTCCGGGAAATCCTCGATCCCGATGTCGGCGAACGAACAGCCCGCCGCCGAAAAATCCGCCGCGCGCGCCTCTATCGCCCTCAAAAAATCCTCAAATGACTCTATTTGAAAGCCGCAAGCCTCCGCCAATCTCCCGACGTAATCCGAAAAGTCCGGCATACTTATATTGAACAATCTGTCGGCGCGGAAAGTCGGAACGACCGCCGTTTTAAACCCCTCCGTTTTTTTTATCTTTTCGTGGTATACAAGCGGATCCGCGGGGTCGTCCGTCGTCGCGATATATTCGACCGACGAAGCCTCGATCAATTTGCGCGGCGACAGTTTTTTTTCTCTTATAACCGCGTCGGCGGCGGCGCGTATTTTCCCGGCGTTTTCGGCTTTTAGCGGCAGATCTATACCGAAATATTTTGACAATTCAAGGCGCGTGAAATCGCGCAGAGGATTGCCGTACGCGCCCTCGGCGGCGAAGAGATAGGCGGCGAATTTTTCGCCCTCTTCCGCGTCCCCCGTGATATATTTTTCATCGATTCCGCGCGTCCTCATAAGCCGCCATTTATAGTGATCCGCCGATAAAAACATCTGCGAAATTCCTCTGAATTCCACGTCCTCATAGATTTCGCGCGGACTTAGATGACAGTGATAATCGACGATCGGAAGTTCCTTTATTCCGTCGAAAACCGCCTCCGCCGCGGGACTTTTTAAAATTTCGGATTTAACGCTCATAACTCTATCCGCGCTCCTTTTTTGCCGCCGAATATTTTTTTTCGTACCGCATTTTTAATTTGGCGATATATTATTCTTTTTTATAAACCGGGCTTTCTTTCCGTTTTATTTCCCCTCTCTTCCGTTCTCTCCGCCGTTTAAAAGAATTGCGCGCGGGAATTTCCTAAAATTGTTTTATCTTCTCACTCTTCCGCTTCCGTCGCCGTTCATCAGCGTTTCGACCTCTTCTACGGACGCGATATTAAAATCCCCCTCGACGGTATGTTTCAAACAAGACGCCGCCGCCGCGAATTCCACGGCATATTCGGGAGATTTTTTGTTCAAAGCCGAATAAATAAGTCCCGCGGTAAAACTGTCGCCCGCGCCCACTCTGTCTACGATATTGACGGTATATTCCTTCGATCGGAAGCAATTAAATTCTGCGGCGTTTTTTAATTTTTCATATTCCGCATACCCGTTTGAAGTGCAATAAGCGTTTGGTTCGGTATTTTTCAATTCCGAACCGCCGGCATTCCCAAAACATTCGCCGCGCGTTTTTTCAACGCTTTTCAATTCCGAACCGCCGGCATCCTTTAATCGTCCGCCGCCAAATTTTTCGTTTTCTTTCGGTTCAAACCCGCCGAAAAGCCCGTCCGCGCCGCCCTTTCTGACCGTCAAGATTCCGCCCCAGCGGTTCACCGACGCGGAGACGCTCCCCCTCAAAGTAAACGCCGCCGCCCTTAAATTTTCAAATTTTTTCATAACGACTTCGGACAACGCGGCGTATGAATCCGCGCCCACGACGCCGCCTTTTATATCCGCGCCGCAAGCGGTCAGTCCGAAAACGTCCTTGCATTCCTCCTCGTTCGAGATCAAAACGTCCGAAAGTCCGGTCAACTCCGCCATAACCTCTCCGGCGCGCGCTATACTCCAAAGTTTTTTCCGATAATTCAGGTCGCAAGAAATTATTACGCCGCGTTTTTTCGCCTCTTTCAAAAGGAATTTTAAAACGTTCAAAACCCTATCGGACAGCGCGGCGGTGATTCCCGAAAAGTGGAACCATTCCGCGCCGCAAAAGAGTTTTTCCGCGTCGATTTCGTCCGCGTCGATTTCGTTTATACTTGAATTTTTTCTGTCGTATATGATTCTGCTCGGACGCTGCGACGCGCCCTTTTCGCAAAAATATAAGCCCAAACGCTCGCCGCCGCGCAAAATAAACCGCGTTTCTATACCGCGTTTTTTGAGGTCGGAAAGGCACGCGCCGCCGAGTTCGTTTTCGGGCAGTTTTGTCAAGAACGCCGCGTCCGCGCCGAAGCCCGCGAGAGAAGCCGCGACGTTCGCCTCGCCGCCGCCGAAACAGATTTCATATTTTTCGGCTTGAAAAAATCTTTTGAATCCCTCGGGTTGAAGCCTCATCATAATTTCGCCGAACGTGATAATTTTGCTCATTATTCCCCTCGCGGTTGTCTTAAAAACCGTTAATTTTTATCTTTTAATATGCCGTTTTTTCTAAGCGGAATCGATTTTTTTACGCGGTATTTTGTAATACGGCGTTTTATAAACTAAAACTCTTGCTTTTTATCTTTATAATACGGTATTTCTTAAACTAAAACAACTTTTTTTATTTTATAACGCCGTATTTCATAAACCAAAACTCTTGTTTTTCATCTTTATAATACGGTATTTCTTAAACCAAAACAACTTTTTTTATCTTTAATAACGCCGTATTTCTTAAAGCAAAACAACTTTTTTTATCTTTAATAACGCCGTATTTCATAAACCAAAACTCTTGCTTTTCATCTTTATAACGCCGTATTTCATAAACCAAAACTCTTGCTTTACATTTTGCGCTTTCATTTTTCAATCGAATGCACTAAGTCTATCCATTTTTTTATGTCGGCGTTTTTGCCCGTCAAATTCGACCCCGCGCCGACCGCTTCCGCTCCCGCCCTAAAAAATTCCGCGAGATTTTCCAATCCCACGCCGCCCGTAACCATAAAGCGCGCGTTCGGAAAGGGAGCCTTCAACGCCCTCAAAATATTTATATCCGCGGGAAACAGCTTGACAAAATCCGCGCCGTTTTCCAAGACGGAAAGAAGTTCCGTCGCCGTCGCGACGCCCGGAATCACCGCAACCGAATAGCGGTTGCAAAGCCTGACGACCTCTGCCGCGGCGACCGGAGAAACGATAAATTCCGCGCCCGCAAGGATCGCCGTCCGCGCCGTCTCCGCATCCAAAACCGTACCCGCGCCCACGATCACGCCGCCGCCCCCGTATTTCGCCCGGATTTCGCCGATCAACTCCGCCGCGCCGAAAACCGTAAACGTGATCTCCAAAATCTTTACGCCGCCCCTCACCAAACGCTCCGCCGCGGTCAAAACCTCCGCCCCGTCCCCGCGCAAAACCGCGGCGATTTTTTGCTTTTTTAAAGCCTCGAAAAACCCGTACTTGTCCACCTTACCCCTCCGAACACAACTTTGAGTATGCCAAATTTAATTCCTAATATATAGAATCCAACTCTAAATACGCCAAATCTAAAACTAAATACGCCAAATCTAAAACCCGATATGCCAAATCTAAAACTCGATATGCCAAATCTAAAACCCGATATGCCAAATCTAAAACCCGATATGCCAAATCTAAAACAAATATACCAAATACAAACCTTAATATACCAAATACAAACCTTAATATATTGATATAATAATTATACATCTTTTCATAGATAAAAATCAATAGAAATTTACGAAAAAAATATGGACAAAACGGATATAAAAACTCCCCTCTGCGGGAGGGGACAAAGGGGTGGGGCTGGCGGCGCGATTTTTCATTGTTCAAGGACGTATGCGGTTAGTTAAACTCGAACGCAAAACTCGTTACCGATACGGGATTTATCGGCGTTAAAGAGTATTTTATCAATGCGGAACATCCCCAAAAGCGAAGCAAATATCATCCGCTGCCCAAGGAAGAGAGAACGAGAAACCGCGAAATATCAACCGTGAGGAATGCAATCGAACACATAAACGCGCGGTTGAAAGTGTTCAAAATCTTATCGTATCCCTATCGCAACCACCGCAAAAAACACGCCATCCGTAACAACCTCACCGCCGCTCTCGTTAACCTAAATCTTAATTAAACGACGGGTCTATTGTAATAGTAGCGCTGGAAGCGTAGTTTCGTTCATTGAACTATAACTCCAAGGCGTTTCCTCATAGAGATTCCAAAGCCTCATTGTTTCTTCCAATAAAAACTCATCTAAATTATTCCAAACGCCTATTAACGGCACTTGCATTTCGGCATATTTTTTTTGATCTTTTTTTGACCAAGTCAACTCTAAATCGTGATAATCGCCGTCATATGCAAAGATTTTTCCGGATATTGAATCAATATAAATGTTTGAACGATTATACATATACGCACCGATTTCAATGAGATTATTTGGAATTGACGGCGAACGAATACCGTTCCCTTGTTGCAAATAAAGTGAATCGGGCGAATATGGTAAATCAACATTTTCCGACGTAAGTTTTTGAAGCCCATCCAATAAAAGCGCGCCGTTCATTATACTTAATCCGTTTGCCAAACGCAAGAAGTCCTTATATTTGTTTGGAAAAGAAATCTTTCCGCGCTGAAACTTGATCGATTTCTTACAGACTTGCTCCTCCAATTCTTTAATTTCTGCATCATTAAGATTAGCATATACCATTATTAACGCCGAAACACTTTTATTAATAGAGGAAACCATAGAGGGTCGATCTATTAACCCTTGCATAGTTGCCGATGACGAATCATTGTTTCTATTAACAACCAACTTGGTTGACAAACAATTCAAAGAATGATCTTGCTTGCGATATAAAATTGTTCCTCCGTTAAGAACTTCTTTGCAAAATGTTTTATCACAAAATTCAAAAAATCTTTTCACATTACCCTCCTACAAAAATTTTTGCAATTTCTTTAATGCGGAATAACGCCTTTTTAAAAAACGGGACTTGCTATTTCATTTAATAATTTTTTTCCGTTCCTTGTCGCTTACTCCATAAATTTTGCCTCTTTAATAAAAGAATTTTTTAGCATTTAACGATTCTTTCGATAATCGGCTTATTATTTTCCTTTATTTGCGTTTTCTATCTTTTTTATAGCCGCTTTCGCTTTGTTTCGCGTGTAACTATCCTTATCCGTCAAAAACGGCGTTATATATTTTACATATTCTAAATCACGATAATTGCCTAAGGCTTCGATAACTACGCCGTTCAGCCAATATTTATTGTTTTCTATATCTAAATAACTTAATATTATAGGTATTGCCCGTCTCTCTTTTAATTTTGATAAAAGCAATATTATTTCGCTAAAATTTCGACATTGTTTTTCTATTTCGGACTTTTCTTGTATCAATTCCAAATATGTATCGACATAACGCCCGTCGCATATCTCGTAAATAGTACGCCCCCAACGCCATTTCAAGCCGCCGACCCCGTCATATTCTTCTTGTAAAATCTCTTTTCTATACATTTCGATACAATACTCGGTTGCTTCCTTGTATTCTTTGCACCCTAAATAAGCAATTATTCTATCCGTTATACTTTTCTTATCAAATTTATGAATGTATTTTTTATAAACATCAATCAGTCTAACGTCAATGATGTTTTGCACTTGCAACCAAAAGTCATCTACATAGTAACCTAATTGACGAATTTCATTAAGCAATTCCTTCATAAGCAAATCATCGTGAGAAAACTCTTTTTTCTCCTGTTTCTGATTTAATGATTGTTGCAAAAGATAATCGCCGACTATATCTAAAACTTCTTTTCTCGTTTTCATTTAACTCACCTCAAATATTATCGCATAAATAGCCGAGTAATAATTCCTCCGGCTTTTTCTATTCCCTCTTTTAGAGGTTTTGTAATCCGAAATTTTTGTCATTCTCTAACAGAAATTAGATAGTGCCGCAATAGATACTTTCCCAAATAGCAATACAACGAATATGAACGGCGGACATAAAAGAGGCGGCCTTTTTGGCATAACGGATTGCGATTCCCCGCCAACGTTTTAAGGCTAAAAAGGCATCTTCTACAAAATGCCACAATTATTCTCCCGCGCGCTCTTCCCGCATTTGTGGCAAGTTCTATTTTTTTCAATCTTCGTAGTTCCTATATCTACATTATATCTTATCTCCCATCATATGTCAACGCTATTTAAATCGCCTAATAAAGTAAAGACAAAGCGTTCGGCATTTTTACCGAACGCTTTGTCTTTAAATTTTTTTAGGCTTAACGCCGTTTTGACTTGTTTGGGATCTGTTTCTCACCGTTCAAAACGCGGGGGCTTTTGCGCTTTTATTTTTCCGCAAAAAACCCCGAACGTTTTTAAATTCATAAGGACAAATTCCCGTTTCCGCATTGTTTTTTTGCGGCTTTAAGTTGTTTTTTTGTTCGCGATGTTGTTTTCTCACAACTCAAAGCCGCTTTTTTCTTTCGGTGTTTACGCTTCGTTTTTTACAACTCGAAACTGTCTTCCTTTCTCTTTTGGGAGATATAAGCAAACCAGCTGTACAACGCAGCACCCGTAGAGGATATGAGCAAGAACAGATCCCACAGCGCACCAAGTTCTTCAAGGATGTTGACCCTAACGGGGGCATACTCGACGATGTAGTTTCCGAGCGCGGTTCCGCTTATGTCTAACGTAACGGTTTTGTTCGTTCCCGCGTCCGCGTTCCCGATCGTTCCTTTCGGCGCGATCACAAGGGTGAATTCGTCTTTATCGGCATCCGTTGCCCACCCTTCGATCGTCATTCCGTCCGTATTCAAATCAACCTTCGTCGTCCCGTCGTATACTCTATCAACCGCCGTTATACCCTTCACCATCAACTTAATCTTGTCGATCGTATAGGTTACATATACGGTATAAGTCTTTTCACCGTTCGCAAACGCCCAAGCCTCTGCGGGCGCTTCCGCTTTTTCGTCGGCGGTTAATTCGATCTCAACGGTGTAAATTCCGGCATCTTTCAATACGTTAGCCGTGCTTCCGTCCGCTTTTTTGTAGCCCTTGACAACCGCGTCCGCGATTCCGTCGATACCTTTCAACCCGTTGAGGAAACCCTCCAACGCTTCGTCCGTATGCGCCGCTCCGTCGTAATTCGCTTTGAGAGTGCTTCCCGCTTCGGCGGTATTGATCTCGGCTTTGATTGCGTCTTCGTCAACAATACACGGATCGCCGGGATTTTCCGGATCGGGACTCGTTGTATTTGTCGCATTGATCTTAACGGTATTGCCCGTATAGACTGTCTCGTAGTTGTCCTTATCCGCTCCTTCGATTGTCGCATTAACCGTAAACGGCTTACCGTTTCCGACGCTCGCATCCGCCATTGTTCCCGTTTCCGCGGCGACAGCCAAGTCATCGCCTTCGAGTATTCCCGAAACGCTTATATTAAGAATCTCGACTATGTTCGTCCCGTCATAATCTCTATCCTTGGCTTGCACCGTTACGGTTACCGTCTTCTTCGTGATCTCGACAGTCCATGTCGCTACCTTTTCAGTCTTGCCGTCTTTGAACACCCAGCCAGGCGTTTTATTCGTGATAGCCTTTACCGTCAGGATCAAGTCATACGTTCCGACGTTCCTCATCGCGCTCACCGCTTCGCCGTCTTGCTCTATGACCAACTCCGCGCTCTCGATACCATCGATATCTCTAATCTCGGTCAATCTATCCGCAAAGTCTTTCGCATGGTCGATCGCGTCGTATATACGCTTGCCGTCCTCGCCGGTCAATTCCCCGATCTCCTCAATCAACGATTCGATCTTCTCTTCGTTCTCGTCCCCAATCGGAATTTCCGGATTCGTGTCATCGGGTTCGTTAGGCGCCGCCGTGATATTCACGGTTACATCGATCACAACGCTGTAGTTGCCCTTATCCGCTCC
>JAISNN010000031.1 GCA_031276195.1 Clostridiales bacterium | reverse complement strand
TAAAAGCCGCACTATGGTGGATTTGACAATTAGGTTGTGGAGCGCCTTGACGCAACCTGAAGTCTTTGAAAAATGGCAAAGTCAAATGTTGTATCTCTTTAGGTGAACACTCTCTTATTTTTTTGCTTCCTTCGGAATATTTTTCAACGTTATCTTTTATATCGTACAATTCAAGCAATGCCGAATTCTAAGCCGTTTTTATATTCCCGTAAAACGGAAAAGTCAACCGCAAATTATACTTATACGCTATCAGCGTCATTTCGTTAAGCGGCTATCCGGACGATGTCCCCGTATTATGAAAACAGATTATCCCCCAAATATTATCCGACATTTAACGACCTCCCGCAAAAGAAATTATCCTAAAATCAATTTCCTTTCTGTCGTTTAAAAAGTTTCGCGTGTTCCTCTAATAGTTTTTCCTTAAAGAATTCTATTTCATCCTCCGTCGTATCTCCGCTTATGCTGATACGCAAAATTCCCTCGTAATATTTTTTCGGCAGCCGCAACGCTTCCGCGATTCTCCCGACCCCTTTTTTCGACGAGCAAGCCGACCCCGTTCCGACGATTACGCCGTGTTTTTCCAAAGAATGGAGGAGTGTTTCGCTCCTTATCCAAGCGAACGAAACGCTCAAAATGCCGCTTATGTCCTCTTCTGGCGTGTTGATCATAACGTCGAAATTGTCCGTCAAAAAGTCTTTTAAGCGCGGCAAAAGTCCGCGGTCTATACCGCGCCCGTCCGCGATATCGGCGGCCTTTGAAAACGCCGCGATTCCCGCGAGATTTTCCGTCGCCGAGCGGATATTCATCTCCTGTCCGCCGCCGTAAATAAAGGTGTTTAGGTTCATACCTTTTTTGAAGTACAGCGCGCCCACGCCCTTAGGCGCGTGTATTTTATGCGCGCTCACCGAATACAGATCCGCGCCCAATTTCCCGACGTTCACGCCGATTTTTTTGAACGCTTGAACGCCGTCGCTGTGGACGATACAGTCCTTATTCGCGGCTTTCGCGGCGCGCGCGATTTTTTCGATATCGTTGACCGCGCCCGTTTCGTTGCTCACGTGAACGATCGAAACGAACGCCGTTTCGGGCGTTAGCAGTTCTTGAAACCTTTCAAAAACCGCGCGTCCTCCTCCGTCCACGTGGCAAGAAACCACGTCGAAACCCTTTTGCTTGAACGCGGCGGCGGTGTTCAAAACGGCGGCGTGTTCGATATCGGATATGATTATCCTCGATTTCGGCTTGAACGTCTTGCAAAAAAACGCCATATTGTCCGCCTCGGTTCCGGACGCGGTAAAGATCAAGCCGCCGTCGCCGCCCAAGTGCCTCAGCAAGTTTTCTCTGGCGTTTTTCAGATCGCGCGAAACGGCGGCGGCTTCGGCATAGAGAGCCGAGCCGTTAAAAAACCGCTCCGTATTATAATAGTTTATCGTTTCGTTCAGTTCGGGATAAACCCTCGTGGTCGCCGCGTTGTCAAGGTATATCATTAAAAAAACTCCTTTTTTTGTTTAAACTTTTTTCCAAATTTTTCATTTCTTAGAATACTATGCAAAAGCGCAATTCCCGGCATTTTTCTTTTTTGGAATACTATGCAAAATCGCGGTTTCGCTATGCTTTCGCTTTATTAGAATACTATGCAAAAACGATTTTTCCGCCTTAAAAACCGCGCTTCTATACCGCGCTTTTTCTACGTTTTTATATCGCGTATCGGCGGTACTATACCGCGCTTTTTCCGCCTTTTTTGAATATCGTAAAATCACTTTTTTCCGTATTGTTTTCGTTTTTTAGAATACTATGCAAAACCGTAATTCCCGGCGTTTTTCTTTTTTAGAATACTCTATAAAATCGCAATTCCGCCTCGTTTTCGTTTTTTAGAATACTCTAAAAACTATCATTTCAGCGTCAAAACCGTAACCCCTCTTTCGCCCTCGCCGTATCTTCCGTATCTAAACGACGCGGCGTTTTTATGCCCTTTCAAATAGGCTTGAATGCCGCGTCCCAGCGCGCCCGTCCCCGTTCCGTGAATGATTCTGACCTCGCCGAGTCCGTTTGCGGCGGCGCGGTCGATAAAGCCCTCCAAGCGGTAAACCGCCTCGTCCACGTTCATACCGATCAAATTTATCTCCGCCCGGACGATTTCCAAATCTATGGGCTTTGAAAAATTCACTCCGCGCGCCGCGCCCGCGTTCTCCCCGCTCTTCGGATTTTTCGGCGGATTTTTCAAACGGATTCTATACATATCCTCTTTTTTTACGTGCGTTTTCATCGCGCCGATCTTGACTTCCGCGCCGTTTTTCGACAATCCGGCGACCGTTCCGCGCGCCTTTAAGGAGATTATGTAAACCTCGTCGCCGGCTTTCGCCTCTCCTTCGAGCCGTACAAATTCGTCTTCGCAAAGAGTTTCGCCGCCGTCGTCCGCGGATGTTTCTGGCGCGAGACCGATAAGTTTTTTCCTCAAACGGTTCGCCTCAAAAATCGCCGCGTCGCCGCTTATTTTTTTCAATCTTTTCATTTCCGCGATGATCTCCTCAGCCTCATATTCGGCGTTTTCGAGGATATTTTTCGTCTCTTTTTTGATATTTTGATTAAATTTTTCCCGTTCTTCGCGAATTTTTCGGCTTTCCAGCCTAATCTCCGACAGTTTCGCATCGATTTCCGCCTTTTCTTTTTCGACCGTTTCGAGGTATGCGGCGGCTTTTTTACGGGCGGTTTCCGCGGCGATTATAATATTTTCAAACTGCCGTCTTTCATCTCCGACGGCGGCTTTCGCGCGCGCGGCGATCTCCGCGTTCAGCCCCAATCTTTGGGCGATTTTGATCGCGTTCGACGTTCCGGGGACTCCGATTATGAGATTATACGTCGGCGCGAAGGTTTCGGGGTCAAAGTCGAGCGAAGCGTTTTCGACGTTTTCTTTCGTGAGCGAAAACTCTTTTAATTCGTTATAATGCGTCGTAACGATCGCTTTCGCGCCCTTTTTTTCGATGAATTCCGTCATCGCGAGAGCCAGAGCCGCGCCCTCCGCGGGATCCGTTCCCGCGCCTAATTCGTCGAGCAAAAGCAAGGAATTTTCGGTAAATCCGTCGAGTATTTTTATAATATTCGTCATATGCGACGAGAACGTGCTGAGGCTTTGTTCGATGCTTTGTTCGTCGCCGATATCCGAAAAAATCCCCTCGAAAACGTTCATTTCGGTATCCTCTTGCGCGGGGATAAAAAGCCCCGTCTGCGTCATCAGCGCGAAAAGCCCCGCGAGTTTCAGCGTAACGGTTTTCCCTCCGGTATTCGGACCGGTTATGATGAGTATATTAAAACCGCGCCCCAAGCGCGGCGAGATCGGAACGACCTTTTCGGGATCGACGAGCGGGTGTCTGCCCTTTATGATATTAAAATATCCGCGGTTATTGAGGTTCGGGCGCACGGCTTTCATACTTTTCGCCAGCGACGCCTTCGCGAAAATGATATCAAGTTCGGTGATCAGCGCGAAACCGAACCTTATATATCCGCAATTCGCGCCGATCATCGCCGTATATTCGCGCAAAATTCTTTCGATTTCAAATTCCTCGTCCGAAATTAAAGTTTTCAAGCGGTTGTTCGACTCAAAAACCGCCATCGGTTCGACATAGAGCGTCGAGCCGGAGACCGACTGCCCGTGAATCAGCCCGGGTATCATTCCCTTAAATTCGCTTTTGACCAAAATGACGTGGCGGTTGTCCCTCATCGTTACGACGTTATCCTGCAAAAATTTTGAATACGCCGCGGACGTAACGAAGCGGCTGAGTTTAGCGCGTATTTCATCGTTGCATTTTTTTATTTTTCCGCGTATGGCTTTCAATTCGTAAGACGCGTTGTCCGACATCTCGAACGAACTCAAAATCGAACTGAAAATGCTCTCCTCCAAAGTCCGATCGGTGTATAGAAGGTTGGCTTTTTCCCTCAAAATCGAAATATTTTCATCCTCAACCTTGCCGATCGCCGTCTTGATTTGGCGCGAAACGCGCAAAACTCTGCCGACTTTCAAGATCTCGTCCATAGTCAAAACGGCGCGTTTTTCGGCGCGGTCGAGAACGCCGCCTATGTCGTCGAAAGCAAACGAGAGGTTGAGAGCGTATTGATAAATCAGTTTATCCGCCTCATACGTCTCCTTTAAAAGCCTCGAAACCTCATCGAAAGAGACGGACGGAACAAGTCCGCCGATATCGATCCGCGCCCTTTCCGAGCCGGCGTGTTTTTTTAATTTTTCCAAAATCTTATCGTATTCCAAGTCGTGCAAAACCTTTCGGGAAATCATATTCCTATTATGCTCCTAAAAAATAATATAGTTCTAAATTTTAATGATAAAGAAGTTAAAATATCGCCGCCGCTTTTTTGCCGCACGTTTTTATAACCGTTAAAAACAAAAATAGTATTTTTATCAACGCCTTTTCTATAAAACTCCGCGCCCGTAATGCCCCGATGTAAAGTTTATATTTTCGGGATTATACCGCTCTCCCGACAAGAAGCAATTTATAACACACGCTATATCATTTTTTTTCAAATCAGAGAGATTAAGATACACATTTTCCGCGATTCTATACCGCGATAAATTTATCGGAAAAGGATTATACAGAGTATGATAGCAGTTATACACCTTCGTATAACCTATATTATATTCATATTTCTCGTCGCGAATGGAAAAAGAACCGAAACCGCCCGCGTTTTCATCCCCGTTTTTGCAGTCCTTACAGTTTTGTCCGAATGTCTTTTTCGGGCAGTGCTTAAAGTTCATTATCGGCAGCCGCCCGAACGCAAAGACGTAACATTTACCATTTTGATCTTCGATATCCGTAAATCCTTTGCCGTCCGCCTCCGCTATTTCCTTTGAATTTAATTCCGCATTTGATCCGACAACCTCCGCGCCGCCGATCATTTTAGCGTCCGATTTGCCGTCCGCCGCCCTCACCGCCTCCGCTATTTCTTTTGAATTTAATTCCGCCGAAAGCATAACCTCGGACGGATGGAAGTTTCTCAAAAAACGAACTAACTCCCCGTTATAGACGTTGTGAAAAAGCCCCGCGAAATACTTCAAGCCGTATTTTTTCGCAAGATACCAAGCGTACGGATTTCCGCCGTACACCCCGTCAAGCCCGCGTCCGTCTCCGAAACGTTTCAAAATCCCTTCGATAACTCTCAAATCGTTTTCATCGGCTTGCAAGGGCAGTTTCAAATAGATTTTTGCGCTTATATTGTTTTTTATACGTTCTCTCAAAAAATTCTCCGCATTTTTTTCAGAAAACACAACGGGCGCGAACACGACGATACGGCATTTGTTCAACTCCCCGGTCAACTGTTCGGGCGAAGCAATCTCGGCGGCGATTTCCCTTTGTTTTTTGAATCCGCCGGTAAATTGCTCCGGATTTTTTTTCTCTTTTCCGCACTCAAAAACCGTCTTTCCCGTCCCCGAATTTTTGCATTCTATACCGCCGCTTTCGCACTCAAAAACCGCCTTTCCCGTCCCCGAATTTCCGCATTCTATACCGCCGTTTTCACCCTCAAAAAACTCCTCTTTCGCCTCTAAAATCCCACTCTCTATACCGCCCTTCTCACCCTCGAAAAAACCATTTTTTTCTCCTAAAAATTTCTCCTCCGCCTCTCTCTTTTCACTTTCCGCGCGATATTCTTCGGCGGCTTTAAAGGCGGCGGACAATTCCCCTCTAAGTCTTTCCGTATCGGCGCGCAACGCTTGTCTGCGGTCGGCGAGCAGTCTTTCTTTAAGCCCCGACACCGCCGCACGTCTTAAATCGTTCAGCGACGAAAGCGGATAAAAAACGTCCTTTTCCGCCTCGATAACTATTTCCGCGCCATAAAAAACCTCTTCTTTTTCGTTAATTTTGCCTAATTTTTCCGCGATAATTTCACGGCTCAGCGGTTTGTTTAGGGCGCGTTCCGCGTCATTCCCGAACGCTTCAAAGACGGTTTCGCCGCATTCGGCAATCAACGCCGCCCTTTGTCCGCAAGCCAAAGTAAGTTTCAATTTCAGCGGTAATTTTTTGATCGCGCCGTTTAGGCGTTCAAGTTGTTTTATGTCCGTCGTGATACAAAAAGCGTCGCCGACCCTTATATTTTTGTCGTATTTCAAGGTCAGAACGTAATTATTTTCGCGGTCTTTTTTGACCGCGGAGATTTCGCCGCCGCATATTTCCGTCCCGTTTCGCAAAATTTTGTACCCGTCGCCGACGTTATAGGCATACTCTAAACCATTAGAATACTCTAAAAAACCCTTCTTATCTACGCATTCCGCGCCCGTTTTCAACCCTCTCGATCCGTTTTGATTATTAGAATACTCTAAAAAACACTTTTTATCTACGTATTCCGCGCCCGTTTTTAACCCTTTCGGTCCGTTTTGATTATTAGAATACTCTAAAAAACACTTTTTATCTCCGTATTCCGCACCCGTTTTCAACCCTCTCGATCCGTTTTGATTATTAGAATACTCTAAAAAACCTTTCCCGACTGTATATTCGGCATACTCCGCGTTCATTTTCTGCGGCGCGCATTTTTTCAGAACTATTCCCGTTTCCAGCCCTATATTGTTCGCCGTCTTATGGGATATGACGTCATTCCCGAAAAGGTATCCGTCCGAAAATCCTCCGCGGTTATAAATTTTTTTCAATTCCTCGACGTCGCCGCGTTTTCTCTTGCCGTCTGCGGCGGCTCTGTATCTCGCAACGGTTTCGGCGGTGTACTCGTGCCGTTTCAATCTGCCTTCGATTTTGACGGCATTTACGCCGTTCGCTTTCAGCAGGTCTATTTTGTCGATAAGGCAAAGGTCTTTCGGCGACAAGAAATATCCCTTTTCGGCATTTCCCGCGTCCCGTCCGTAATCATTACCTTTTCCGCTATCATTTCCCGAATTCCCCGAAACGCCGCATTCAAAACCTCCGCCCTTAACGCCCCGTCCGTAATCATTGCCCTTTCCGCTAATCTTTTCCGCGCTCCCCGAAATGCCGTATTCAAAACCTTTCCCCCGATAATACGGCAATCTGCAAAACTGCAAGCATCTTCCGCGATTTCCGCTTTTCCCTGCCGCGATACCGCTAAATAGGCACGCCCCCGAAAAAGAGACGCAGAGCGCGCCGTGGACAAAAACTTCTATTTCCAGCGCGGTATTATCTCTTATGATTTTTATATTTTCGAGGTCTGTTTCGCGCGGCAAAATGATTCTGTGCGCTCCGATTTTTTCTATAAACTTCGCGCCGTATTTGTTGTGTATGCCGGCTTGCGTACTGACGTGAACCGCCGCGTTCGGCGCGAGCGTCCGAATCTTTTCGACGAGGCTCAAATCCGTTACGATGTACGCGTCCGCTAAGCCGGCGGCCGCTCTCACGACGTCCAAAACCTCTCCGTATTCGCTCTGTTTGACGCAGGAATTGAGGGCGAGAAAGACCTTTACGCCGTGGATATGGGCGAAATCCGCGTATTCTTTTAGGTTTTCGGCGGTGAAATTTTCGGCTTTCATGCGGAGATTAAATTTATCGATTCCGAGGTATACCGCGTCCGCCCCGTTAAAAACGGCGGCTTTCAGGGCATTCGGACTTCCCGCGGGCGCGCATATTTCCATTTTTTTGTATTCCTTATTATTGTTTTTTTCGCTATGCTTTTTCATACGGCGGCTTTTAATAGTATTCCGATTTACAACGGGTACGCGCCCTTTCCGTTTTTTTGTATTCCTTATTATTGCTTTTTTCGCTATATTTTTTTTATACGACGGCTTTTAACGGCATTCCGATTTACAACGGGTACGCGCCCTTTCCGTTTTTTTGTATTCCTTATTATTGCTTTTTTCGCTCTGTTTTTTATATGCTTGCTTTTTCGCTATGTTTTTTATATACGGCGGCTTCTATGATATTAGCGGTAGTTACCATAAATTCATTTCCAAGTGCGAGGCGACCGATTTTGACTTATCCCGATTAAACTTTTAATCCGTCTATTTGATAAAGTCTTTATGTTCAACGGGTAAAGTTCTTTTCCAAAAAATAAGATCTCCGTAGTCTACCGTTCGCGGATCGATAAATTCAAAGATTTTCGCTAAACGTTTCGTTTCCGATAGAAAAAGCGTTTCAAAACTGTCCCATTCGGCAAAAATCAGTTGTTCGTAATCGGCTTCTTTCATTTTCTTGAAAACTCTTATTGGTGTTGCTGCCGGAAAATCGTACATTATTACGATTTTGTTTGTCTTAAAATCCCAAA
>JAISNN010000026.1 GCA_031276195.1 Clostridiales bacterium | reverse complement strand
TTACGCTTCAATTTAATGAAAGTTTTGGAAAAGGGGCGCGGGGAAAAACTTTTTTCAAAAAGTTTTCTCCCGCAAAATAATTAAGTATTAAGTAAGTATTACGCTTCAATTTAATGAAGGTTTTTGAAAAGGGGCGCGGGGGAAAACTTTTTTTAAAAAGTTTTCCCCCGTGATATTTTAAAAACTATCTTTTTCAAGTTTTTCCCCGTAATATTTTAAAAACTATCTTTCAAAAGCCTTTCTTTTTTTCTCCGCTTCAAAGATAATGTTATGGCTTTCCGCGGTAACGTCGATCGTGGTAAGGTAGTCTCCGTCGATTTTTTCGCCTTTGATCAATTTATAAAAGGTATCGCAGATCCCGTTGTCGCCGCCCAAGTGTCCTCCGACGGGATTTTTAATTCTGATTTTTCGCGGCTTTTTTTGACCGAACACGTTTACGGTAACGAACTTGTCATAGTCGTTCCCGAACAGTTCGCCCTTAGTACCCATAATATGGATTTTGCGGTAGCAGTCCTTTGAAAAGGCGGTGAGAGTCAAGGTTGCCGTCGCGCCGTTTTGGAATTTCATAGCGACGGACAGATGGTCTTCCACGTTGTTGTCGCAAAAATACACGCATCTCCCGTAGGGGTTTTCGGGATTTTTGAGAGCGGCGGTCTTCTCCTCCGCGGTCGGATTGTTTTTTCCGAATACGTGAAGATTCCCCCATCCGAAGGGCGGTTTTTTGACGAGATACAGATTTTTGACGCTGAAAGGGCATTCGTCCATATATTTGCAGCCGTCCATACAGCGTTTCGCGCAGCCCGCGGGCGCGTTTTCGCTCCTAAAATGTGTCAATTCCCCGAAACTCTCCACGCCTATGCACTTGCTTTCGGCGAACCAATACAGCAGATCGAAGTCGTGGCAGGTTTTCGCGAGAAGTATGGGCGCGGACGTGTTTTTATCGCGCCAATTTCCGCGCGTGAAACTGTGCGCGAAGTGCCAATAGGCGACGTTTTCTTGATGATTGATCACAGCGACGCGACCCAAAACGCCCGAACGCAAGATATCCTTGATCGTCTTGTAGAATGCCGTATATCTCAAAACGTGCGCGACGAGTATGTCAACCCCCTTTTCTTTCGCGTATTCCGCGATCTTCGCGACCTCGCTATGCGAGTCCGAAACGGGCTTTTCCAAAAGGATTTTTTTGTATCCGGCGTCGATAGCCCTCATAACTTGCCTGTAATGATCTCTGTCCATACTCGCGACGACTAAACCGTCCGCAAGAACGCCGGCGTCAAAAAAAGCGTTTTCATCGTAAAAACAAAATTTCTTATCCGTGCCGAAACGCGCCTCCGCGTCGTCCGTTTTTTTTGCGTCGACGTCGCATACCGCGGAAATTTTTACGTCCGCAAGCCTCGATAAAATATTTCCGTAGACGTTCGCGCCCCTGTTTCCCGCGCCCAAAATAGCGATGTTCAAAATATTAGTCCTCCTTTTTTAATCCTTTTTTTAGTCGTTTCCGCCGTAAAGTTTACCGCAAATATTTATCTTTTGCCCCGGGTATAAAAAAGGCTTTGGAAATATTTATATTAATTCCAAAAGCCCGTGTTTTCAAAATTAAAAAACTCCGCTTTCAATCGTAGAAAAAACTATGCTTGCCGTTCTATTTGACCGCCCAACCCCTACCATGGAGGGGATTTTAAGGATAGTTATTTCGGGAAAAACTTTTTGAAAAAAGTCTTTCCCGTACCCTTTTCAAAAACTTTTAGTAGTTTTGAAGAGAATATGAAATATCGTTAAATAATTTTCTATTCCGCCGCCCTACCCCTACCATGGAGGGGATTTTAAGGATAAGTTATTTCGGGAAAAACTTTTTGAAAAAAGTCTTTCCCAAACCCTTTTCAAAAACTTTTAGTAGTTTTGAAGAGAATATGAAATATCGTTAAATAATTTTCTAATCGGTCGCCCCACCCCTACCCCTCCCACGGAGGGGAATATTCCTAATAGGCGGTTATAGGTAAACGCCGCAAAACGCGAATCTATCCTATCGTTCTCTGTGAAACGCAGCCTTATGCCGCTCGGGCGGTTATAGGTAAACGCCGCAAAACGCGACTCCGCCCTTATTTTTATTATGAAAGATGTGTGTTTTGATTCGGTCGCCCCACCCCTACCCCTCCCACGGAGGGGAATATTCCTAATAGGCGGTTATAGGTAAACGCCGCAAAACGCGACTCTATCCTATCGTTCTCTGCGAAACGTAGCCCTGCGCCGCTCTGTCAATAAGGTTTTTGAACCTCGTCGGATTGTAAACCCAATTGACCTCGATCGGCTCGCTCCTCGACTCGATCCTAATCTTTCCGTAATTGAAAATTTTTCCCAAAACGCTGTAAGATACCTGCACGTTGTCCACGTTCCTCAGCGGAATGTCCACGCCGCGCGTCTTTAAAAAACCCGTCCGATAGACGATTTTTCTCGTCGTGATGCTCAAAATCGTCATATTTATGTATATGAAATCCTTCGCCGACATAATGTCCCAAACGATAAAGAGGGTAAACGCGGCGCCCATAGCGACGATTTGCCCTAACTGCAAAAAAATGAGCGTTATAACGATACAGCAAAAAAGCACCGCCCAGAGGATTTCGTCCAAAAATTTCCACCGGGTGATCCTCGCGATCGCGATAATCATTTCGTCGTCGTCCAACGACTTTTTAACAAAAGATTCCTTTCCCATTCATAACCTCCGTTGACGGCAAAGTCCGCCGCCGATACAAAAAACAAACGCGTAAAAATTTAATACTAATTCGGTAAATATCTAAAATTTAAGACGGTTCGGTAAAACTTTCGACGAATTAACATAAAAAGCGCGTTTCATAAAACCCGAACGAATATCTATATATATAATTATATCACAAATTTACGGTTTGTCAAGCGGTAGCCGAAATTTTTTTAATCAGCGTTGCATTTTTTAGTGCGTTTACCACGCCGTTTCGCCTTAATTTTGTATTTCCGGTTTTTTTTTGCGGCGAAGGGGAATTTTAGGATTGTTGTTTCGGGAAAAACTTTTTGATATTTGTTGTTTCGGGAAAAACTTTTTGAAAAAAGTTTTTCCCATACCCTTTTCAAAAACTTTTAGTAATAAAAATTACGCTACCCCTATTTTTTCACTTTTCCTTTTTTCTTTTCTATTCGGCCGCCCCACCCCTTGGAAGATGAGAATAAGCGGGGCGAATTTTAAATAGCGGATTTTTTAGATAGAAAACGGCTTGTTTTTGACGGCAATAGCATTCGCTATTGTCAAGAAAAGAAGACGGTTTATATAGCGGTTAAACTTTTCAATCAAGCATATGCTTGATTGAAAACCGCATATTATGCGGCGGCAAAATGTTTTCATTTTGCCGGGTTTACCGCTATGACAACATTAAACGGGCGGCAATCCCCGCCCTCCGCCGTCAAATATGACGGCGGATTTTAATCCGTACACCATACGGATTAAAAGTTTAATTAGTATAGCAAAAAAGACGCATAATAAAATTCGTTCAAACTTATTCGAAGCTTCCTTACCCCCTCCCACGGAGGGGAATTCTATGATAGCGAAATTCGGATAATTAAATAAAAGGCTTTTCAACGCCGACCATCGACCGCTAATCAATGACATACCGCTATACTTAAAATAACCGCCGCCGACCACTGTTTATTGTTCGGTCGCCCCACCCCCTTACCCCCTCCCACGGAGGGGAATTAAGGATGTTTATTAGCCGCTGCCAAGGATGTTTATTAGCCGCTGCCAAGGATGTTTATTAGCCGCTGCCAAGGATGTTTATTAGCCGCTGCCAAGGATGTTTATTAGCCGCTGCCAAGGATGTTTATTAACCGCTGCCAAGAAGGATGTTTATTAACCGCTGCCAAGGATGTTTATTAGCCGCTGCCAAGGATGTTTATTAACCGCCGCCGTCGACCGTTAATCACCGATCACCGATCACCCGATCACCGATCACTAACCGCCGCCGTCATTCTACAAGTGAAAAATTCACCTGACCGCTCGTTCTGTCCGCGCTCTCGACGCGTACGCGAACCGCGCCGCCCAGACCGAAAAAATGCTTCTTGCCCGTTATGGTGTACCTATCCCCGTCGAAAGTATAGTCGTCCGCGGGCAGCCACTCATTCCGTACAAGCCCCTCGACGGTGTTCAAAAGTTCCACGAAAATCCCGAATCCCGTAACCGAACTTATGATCCCGTCGTATTCGTTCCCAACCTTGTCCTCCATAAAAAACGCCTTGTAATAGTCGTCGCATTGCCGCTCGGCAAGTTCCGCCGCCCTCTCGCGTTCGCAAGAATTCACCGCCGCCTCGCCGCAAAACGCGCTCATCTTCTTGATATTCTTGTCGTTTAAACCGCCGTTCAACATCATCTTTATGATCCTGTGCGCCGCAAGATCGGGATACCGCCTGATCGGAGAAGTGAAATGACAATAGTATTTCGCCGCAAGCCCGAAATGACCCTTGTTCACGGTGTCGTATTTCGCCTTTTGCATCGACCGCAAAAGAATCTTATTGACAAGCGTCTTGTACTCGGAATTCTCCGCAAGATCCAAAAAACTCTGCACCTCGTGCGGCTTGATCCCCGCCTTCATACGAACCTTCATTCCCAATCCGTCCATAAACCTTTGGAAAATTTCCATTTTTTCGTCGGACGGCTTTTCATGAACGCGGTAGACAAACGGAATCCCTAAATGACTGACGAATTCCGCGACGGTTTCGTTCGCGGCAAGCATAAATTCCTCGATGATCTCGTTGGCAACGCCGAATTCATACGGCTTGACGTTCAAAACGTTCCCCTTCGCGTCGGTCTCAATCACACTCTCGCGGCTCTCGAAAAATACCGAACCCCTGCGGCTCCTCTTCGCGTTCAAGATTTTGCTAAGAGTCAACATATCGCGCAGCATCGGAACTATATCTTTATATTTTTCGATCAATTCCGCGTCGCCGTCCAAAATCTTTGTGACGTTTTTATACGTCATTCTCGCGTCGGAATTTATCACGCTCTCGTAAATCTTGTGCCCCTTGACCTTCCCGTTCACGTCGATCAACATCTCGGTCGTCAAAGCGGGACGATCCACACGCTCGTTTAAAGAACATACGCCGTTCGAAAGTTCTTCGGGCAGCATCGGAATGACGTTCCCGGGAAAATATACGCTCGTTCCGCGCTTGAAAGCCTCGTTGTCCAAAAGGGATTTGTGCTTGACGTAATGCGCCACGTCCGCTATATGTACGGAGAGTTTAAAATCCTCCCCGGCCCTCGTCAGCGAAACCGCATCGTCAAGATCCTTCGCGTCGTCGCCGTCAATCGTAACCGTCAAAAGCCCCCTCAAATCCTCACGCCCCGCATAACCGAACGGAACGGACGCGGCAACGACCGCCTCTTTCTTCACGGACTTTTCAAAAACGTCCGCAAAACCGAAAGCGCGCGTGATCGCCAAAACTTCCGTAACGGGCGCGCCGCTCTTCCCCAAAACCTCCGTAACCTCGCCGAGCGGATACCGCCCCGCGGCGTAAGACGTTATCTTCGCGACGACCTTAAAACCCTCCGCGGCGTTTTTAAGCGCGCCCTGCGGAACGAAAACGTAAGTGAAATAGTCGCGGTCGTCCGGAATCACAAACGCCCCGTCCATGGCTTTCTTGACCGTTCCGACCACCGATTTGTACCCTCTTTCCAAAATAGCCGCGACCTCGCCCTCGCGGCGGCCGCCCGCCTTGTTTTTTATCGCGGCGGCGTATACGACGTCTTTGTGCATCGCGCCGCCCAAACGCTCCCGCGGTATGAAAATGTCCTCGCCGCCGTCCTCCGGAACCAAAAAGCCGAAACCCTTCGCCTTGCATAACAAAGTTCCTTTGACCGCGCCTACGGAGGCGGGAGTGCGGTATTTCCCGCCCGCGGAAAGTATGAATTCTCCGCTCGCCGCAAGTTCAGCCAAAGCGGCTTTGACCGCTTTTTTATCGTCCGCCGATTGAACGTTCAGCCTGACCAAAAGTTGCCTCTCGGTGAAACCGTTCAACCCCGCGCCTTTTATTTGTTCTAATAATTTTGTCTTAAAATCCATATTTTTTTCGGTTTTCTCTTTCAATTTATTTTTTTAGAATTTTTTTTGTTTCGATTTGTTTTAGTTTGTTTTTTAGAATTTTTTTTGTTTCGGTCTGTTTTTGTGTTTTGTTTTTTGCGTTTTATTTCGGTTTGTTTTAGAATTTTTTTTGTTTCGGTTTGTTTTAGTTTGTTTTTTAGAATTTTGTTTTTTGTGTTTATTTTAGGGTTGTTTTAGCGTATTGTTTTTTGTGTCTTTTCGGTTTGTTTTTTTAGAGTTTCCTTTTTTGCGTTTGTTTTTTTATTTGTTTTATCGTTTTTTCAATTTGTTTTACCGTTTTCTTTTCGGTTTGTTTTTTTAGAATTTCTTTTTTTGCGTTTGTTTTTTGTGTTTACTTCATTCTTTCCGCAAAAAAATAAAAGGAAACGACTCCGCCGCCGTTTCCCAAAAAATCTTTTCGATTAAACCCGTAATAAAACCGTTACCGCGATAGATAACGGCGGATTCGTTCAAAAAAAATACCTTGCCGTCCTCTTATTGCCCCCAAGGGAGAATATGAAGGACAAAAAAAGCGACCGACGTTACAAGCAAAGCGATCCCGTTGTATATCGTCATACGTTTATAGCGGCTCTCTCTGGTCTGAACTTTGTTTTTGCCCAAGAAAGTCTCCGTATTTCCCGAAATCGCGCCGAGATCGGCGGTGTTTCCGTCCTGTTTCAAGACCAAAATAATCATCGAAACCGAAAGCAGAGTCATCAAAATAATCAACGCGGGATAAAGTACCCGCCAAATCGCATAAGCGTCCATAAAACAATCTCCGAATATCTATATTTTTATGTGTTTTTTACCCGATTTTAATAACAGCCTATCTATATTATCACAAAAAAGATAATAATACAAGCGTTTTAACTAAAAACTATGAAATTTTTCTTGAAATCCTTATTTCACGGTATTTTACGGCTTCGGCGGTTTTTAAATAGACCCCACTTGCCTTTTTCTATTCAGCCGCCCCACCCCTACCCCTCCCACGGAGGGGAATTTCTCTTGTCCGCGCTTAACGGGAGAGGGATTCTTCTTGTCCGCGCTTTTGAGGTGAGTTTTTTTTGAGCGGTTCGCTTTTCCGCTTTTTTATACCGGATGGATTAAATTTTCATTATCGCCGGGAACGTCGTCCGCTGAAAGTTGATATGCCGTATGAAATTCATTATACCGTGCGGAAATATACAATGCCGCCCCACCCCATACCCCTCCCACGGAGGGGAATTTCTCTTATCCGCGCTTAACGGGAGAGGAATTTCTCTTGTCCGCGCTTAACGGGAGAGGGATTCTTCTTGTCCGCGCTTTTGAGGCGAGATTTTTTTGAGTGTTCGCTTTTCCGCTTTTTTATACCCGGCGGATTAAATTTTCATTATCGCCGGGAACGTTGTCCGCTCCGTATTTCTTTGTCCGGTCGGCGGAACGGGTTTTTTATACCGGATGGATTAAATTTTCCTTATCGCCGAGAACGTTGTCCGCTCCGTATTTTTTCGCTTGACGGTATTTAAAATAGTTCAGCGCGACTTGCGGGAACAGCGCGTATGAAAGCACGTCCTCCTCTTGCTCGAAATATTCGCCTATCTCCGCCTTATATTTCTCATATTCGGGTTTCAAAGCGTCCGCCGGGCGGTAATCGATTCTCTTTTCGCCGCCCAAAATTTTCTTTACCGTTTCGGGATCGGGTTCGGCGGGCAGTCTGCCGTATTCGCCCTTTATGAGGGCGCGCGTTTCTTTCGTAACCATTTTGTATCTCTCGCCCGTAATGACGTTCAAAACGGCTTGCGTTCCTACGATCTGGCTCGTGGGCGTAACGAGAGGGGGATATCCGAGATCCTTTCGGACGCGCGGCACTTCCTCCAAAACTTCGAGATATTTATCCGAAGCGTTTTGTTCTTTGAGTTGATTTATGAGGTTGCTGAGCATCCCTCCCGGCACTTGATAGATCAAGGCGTTTACGTCGACTTGCAAGACCTTTTCGTTCAAAAAACCGTCCTTTTTTAATTTGTCGGCGACCTTTCTGAAATGCACGGCGATTTCGCTCAAAAGTTGCAAGTCAAGCCCCGTATCGTACGGCGTACCCTTTAACGCCGCGACGAGAGGCTCTGTCGCGGGCTGGCTCGTGCCGTTTCCCAAAGGGGAAAGGGCGGTGTCCACGATATCTACGCCCGCCTCGATCGCTTTTAGGTAGGTCATATCGCCCGTGCCGGACGTATTGTGCGTGTGAAGATGAACGGGGACTTTGATTTTGGCTTTCATAGCCTTGACCAATTCGTATGCCTCGTAGGGGAGCAGAAGGTTCGCCATATCCTTGATCGCGATCGTGTCCGCGCCCATTTTTTCAAGTTCGACCGCGAGAGCGACGAAATATTCGCGCGTATGGACGGGGCTTGTCGTGTAACTTATGCAAGCCTCCGTTATTCCGCCGTATTTTTTGCAAGCGCGCATCGCTCTTTCCATATTCCTGGTGTCGTTCAGCGCGTCGAAAATTCTTATGATGTTTATGCCGTTTTTGATGCTCATCTCGACGAATTTGTCCACCACGTCGTCCGCGTAGTGCTTATATCCGAGGATATTCTGTCCGCGCAAAAGCATCTGGAATTTGGTGTTCGGCATCGCCTTTCTAAGCGTTCTCAAACGTTCCCAAGGGTCTTCGTTCAAAAAACGCAGGCAACTGTCGAAAGTCGCGCCGCCCCACATTTCAAGGGAATAATATCCCACTTTGTCGAGTTTTTCGGCGGCGGGAAGCATATCGTCGATCGACATACGCGTCGCCGCTTGCGACTGGTGCGCGTCTCTTAGAATCGTTTCGGTAATTAAGACTTTTTTAGCCATTTTTTTATCTCCGTTTTATGACGTTTTTCGCGGTATAGTACCGCGGTTTTTAATATTTAAATACGTATCGTTTTTTTAAAAAATGATTTGCTATACTTTATTATAGATCGCTTTTACGCTTTCTTTTTGTTTTTTAAATACCGTTTTTATAGCATTTTTTAGCGGTATAGTACCGCGGTTTTTGTACTTTTTTAGTGTTTTAAATACTCGCTTTCTTGTCGTTTTTTAATACCGTTTTTACAGCGTTTTTTCGCGGTATAGTACCGCGTTTTTTCAAGCGAAATTCAACGCGTATTTTTTAATGCCGGAAGAACGTTTTATTCTCAGCCGAATACCGCAAGCAAAATCCCCGCCGCAACCGCCGAACCGATAACTCCCGCGACGTTCGGCCCCATCGCGTGCATAAGGAGGAAGTTCGTCGGGTCGTCCTTTTGCCCTACGATCTGCGAAACCCTCGCCGCCATAGGGACGGCGGAAACACCGGCCGAACCGATGAGAGGATTGATCTTCTTTTTTGAAAACAAGTTCATAAGTTTCGCGATCAAAACGCCGGACGCGGACGCCACGATAAATGCGAAAAGCCCCAAACCCACGACCATAAGCGATTTGAGTTGCAAAAACGTCGGACCGTAAGCCTTCGTTCCCACGACGATACCTAAAAAAATCGTAACGATATTGATGAGTTCGTTCTGCGCGGTCTTGGACAACCGCTCGACGACTCCCGATTCTTTCAAAAGATTCCCCAGCATAAGCATTCCGAGAAGAGGGAGCGCGTCCGGTAAAAGTATGCCGCAAACGCCCGTAACCGCTATCGGAAATATGATTTTTAAACGCTTGGAAACGGGTTTCAATTCGTCCATTCGGATCATTCTTTCCTTTTTCGTCGTTAAAAGTTTCATAACGGGCGGCTGAATGATCGGAATCAACGCCATATAAGAATACGCCGCAATGGCGATAATACTGACGTCCTGACCTAATTTCGACGTCAAATATATGGCGGTCGGTCCGTCCGCGCCGCCGATAATCGCGACGGACGCGGCGAATTTGTCGCCGTCCTCAATGCCCATACCCGGAATGCTGAAAAGTTGCAAACCAATCAAAAGCGTCAAAAATATGCCGATCTGCGCCGCCGCGCCGAGAACAAGACTCTTCGGATTCGCAAGCATCGGCCCGAAATCCGTCATCGCGCCGATCCCTAAGAAAATAAGCGGCGGAAAGATGACGAGTTGCACGCCTTGATAGAGATAATACATAATTCCGCCGATGTCCAGCGTCTCCAAAACACCCGTAAACGTCGCGCTACCCGTCCCGGGATTGATTAGATCACCCGTAAGCTGAACCTCGGGCGGCTTCATAAGAATGTCGTACGCGCCCGGAATGTTGATGATGAACATCCCGAAAGCAATCGGAAGCAGCAGCAGCGGCTCATACTTTTTCACGACGGCAAGATAGACTAAAAGACACGCGATAACCATCATAATGAGGTTCAGCCCGGACGCGCCGTCGGACATAAAGCCCGTGCTTTCCCATAGTTTTTTTAGACTTTCTATTAATTGTTCCATATTTGTTTCCTAATAAAGTAAAGTTTTGAATGAGGGAATTTTTTTTAATTCTTTACAAGCAAAATCTTTCCGCAATTCGCGGCAAAGCCTATTTCACAACCGCCAAAAGTTGTTTGTTCGCGACGTTTTGCCCTTGGGCGACCGCGAAAGTAATCACTCCGTCGGCGGGGCTTGCGATCTCGTTTTCCATTTTCATAGCCTCGATGACTATGACGGGTTGTCCTCTTTTGACCGTCGTTCCGCCCGCGACTTTCAAGCCGACGATCATTCCGGGCAAGGGCGATTCTAATTTCACACCGTCGCCGACCGCGGGTGCGGCGGGCGCAACGGGTGCGGCGGCTTTCGGCGCGGCGGGAGCGGGTGCAACGGGCGCGGCGGGTGCAACGGGTGCGGCGGCTTTCGGCGCGGGCGCGGCGACGGGCGCGCCGCCCGAAACTTCCTCGACCTCGACTTGATACGCCGTTCCGTCAACGGTTATGTTAAATTTACGCATATTAATTTACCTCGTTTATATTGATTTTTTTTGTCAAGCGATTTTATTTAATTTCTCGCGTTTTATATCGTTTTTATATAGGTTTTGTTTTGCTTTATATCGTTTTCAAGCCGTTTTCGGATTTTTTATATAAGTTTATATTATGCAGTCATAAATTTTACTTTATGTTTCACGTTTTACATTTTATATTTCCGCGTTCCGTGTTTCGCGCTTTATGGTTCTTATGCGGACGCCCCACCCCTACACCCCTCCCACGGAGGGGAATTTGAGGAAGTTTTCGTTGTTTTGTTTAGGCTTGCACTTTGGGCGTTTTATGTTTCTTTTGCGGACGCCCCACCCCTGCACCCCTCCCGCGGAGGGGAATTTGAGGAGGTTTTTCGCTGCTTTGTTTAGGCATTCCGTATGAGGTATTTGAGGAAGTCTTGCGTTGCTTTGTTTAGGCTTGCTCCTTTGGCGTTTTATGTTTCTTTTGCGGCCGCCCCACCCCTGCACCCCTCCCACGGAGGGGAATTTGAGGTAGTTTTTCGTTGTTTTGTTTAGGCATTCCGTATGAGGAATTTGAGGAAGTTTTTCGTTGTTTTGTTTAGGCTTGCACCTTTGGCGTTTTATGTTTCTTTTGTAGCCGCCCCACCCCTACACCCCTCCCGCGGAGGGGAATTTGAGGAAGTCTTTCGTTGTTTTGTTTAGGCTTGCACCTTTGGCGTTTTATGTTTCTTTTGCGGCCGCCCCACCCCTGCACCCCTCCCACGGAGGGGAATTTGAGGA
>JAISNN010000049.1 GCA_031276195.1 Clostridiales bacterium | reverse complement strand
GGCGGTGCTAAATATGAGTGATAGTGTAAAAGTTATTATTGACATGGAAATGGGCGAACAAAAACATAGTTAAGTCTACCATAACCAGACTTCGTGAAACCACACAGGTTCGCCGCCTAAATCTAGCAAACCAATGTCGTTGCCTACCATTGTTGTTTTCTATGCCCCAAGTTTCAGCTTTTGTTTGAAGCAAGACTGCAAGGTCAATTACTTCGGTATAGCTATTCCATGCATCGGCATAATACATCTTTACGTTTAGCAGTTTTAGCCGATTATACAGCCTCTCAAAAGTTCGGGTATCTCTATTCCCGCATTCCCAGTCAATAAGCTGTCCAGTTGTTCTGCAATACGCTTTCCAAATCCACAATTTGTTTTTTTTGACTGTAAAAAATGCCACATCTCGTCTAGTTCAAGCACAATTTCGCCCTTCGGTATCGGCTTATGGTAATGTGCTTGCGCAAACTCCCTTACCCAATACAGTATCGCTGTGTTCGCATATCCCAACAAAGCGCCGATTGTTCGGAAGCTTAAACCCGCGCAATATAAAACGACGGCTTTCTGCTTTATGGCGTCGGTCGTTATTCGTTGCGTTGCAAACCGATAACCGCACTCGCTGCATTTGTAAGTTTGCTTACCATCGGCCCTGTGCCCATTCTTTACAACCATAGATGATTTACATTTTATACATTCCATGCATTAAGTATACCATACTCCATATAATTTGTCGCGCACTTTTAGCACCATCCTAATTCTTTCGATTTCGGGGTTCTTTTAATTACCGAAGCCGGCAAAGAACGTGGGAATCAAGTCGAAAATCAAGGTCTTAAAAAAACTGATGATTTTGCGAATTCTAAGAATGACGGTTTTAATCTCGCTTTGAAAATGATCCGTCATTCCTCCACGATCGATTATTTTCCTTTCGTCAAGGTTTTTCTTGACGAACAGCGTCCCGAAAGTTTAGGCGCAGACGCGCGCGAACTTTGTTCGATCGTTCGGGTTTCGGGCGGTTCGGATACCCTTCTTTCTTTACCGTTCTTTTTTATCGAGGAGTTGATTTATAGTTTTCTTTTTAGCCGGTTTACGGATTTTTACCGCAAAATGAGATATTTGCGCGGTGATAATTCTTTTATCGTTTATTTGCTTAAAACCGTAGTTTGTAAATTCGGTAATTATTATAAACGGATATATAATCGATTCGGTTATTGTAGGCTTTCTCTCGAAGTCGAAAACGGGACGCTGGACGGCAAAACCGAGAAACGAAAATATTACCTTATGAATAAGAAAATTTATTCCCGTCGTTTTTCTACCGACTGTTTCAGCGATTATTTCGCGGAAAAGACTTCCCGTTCTGCCGTCGGCTTGGGGGATTTGCCGGTCTATCAAACGGAAAAAGCAAGTTTCGAGGAATTGAAAACGCAAAAAAGTTATTTCGTTCACGATCTATTTCGCTATTTAAATAACAACAATGAAAAGGAGTAAAACAATTATGAGTAAATTTAAAAGATCTATTGTCGGTAAAATTGGTTTTTGTAAAAATAAGGATTTAGGCATTAATAAAAAAGGCGGTCATTACGTCTATATTCGCGATTTTTTTGGTGATAAATGTAATGTTAACGTTGTTACTTCGTTAGAAAATAAAAACGAACATTTAAAGACAAATCGCGTTTTAAATATTAAGAAAGGTTATACTTATCCTATTCCGTTATCCGATTCTAATTTTACTTTGTGGTCTGGTATCAATTACGATACTATAAAAAATGTTAAAACTTCTAATATTATAAATATTGGAAAACGATATATTAAGCGTAAGCATAAATTTTTTGTCGGTAAATTTTCTAAATAAAAAAGCTCCCTGCAATCAATATGATTGAGGGAGGACACAACGCAAATCATACGTTACCGCTGATCGCTTTATATTGATATTATATGCTATTAAATAATTAAAGTCAATAGTTTTTGCTAAGAAAAAATAAAAATTTTTCTTAGCCTCTAAAATAGCCTTGTCAAGTGGCATACTTGCCGGCGGAGATTTTCCGCTTGCGGAAAATACAGCCGCTTGCCCTTGACAAAGGCGGCGGTTCTCCTCCACGCTAAGGAGTGGCGGCGACGAGGTTCGCCGCCCTCTCCGAAAAAAAGCGAACTTGCTTTTTACCTTATGAAAAAAACGCCGAAAAGCCTTGTCCCGTCCGTGCGCTCCTGCGCTCCGACGGGCAAGGCTTCGACGGAAAAAAATGCGCTTTTCGGGGGCGCGTAAGCGCCCTACTTGATATAATAGAAACATCTCGTCCCACGCGAAAAAAGAGAGAGAAAAAGGAAAAAAAAATGTTTGAAAGTGAATATGAAAACGAACGTCAAAGACAATTTGATTTAATGACAAAATATCGTAAAGTAAAGAAAAAAGATTATGAAAATAGCGGAAAAATAACCCGTGAGGATTTTGAGCGATTTTTAAGTGAAATTGACGAGAGTTCCGGTTTCGGTCGCGATCGCAGAGCATTAAAAGAATATAACGCAAAATTAAGCGAATATTTTGCGGAATATTACGGAGAGGTAAAACGCGACGTTTTGGATAAAACCGCAAAGGCTTTGCTTGTTTGTAATGATTGGTGGCTTATGGACGTTTATCAAAAAGAAAGAATAATGGAGATAAAGCGTTCGAATTTATGCCGTTGCCGTTTGTGTCCGAATTGTCAAAAAATGTTGCAAGCAAGTAGGTTATATCATTTTGCTTCCGCGATAGAAAAAACCGCCGAAACCGCTAATCTTTTTCTTTTAACTTTGACCGTTCCGAATTCAACCGCCGATAATTTTGTTCAAACCGTTTCTTGTATGTACGACGCTTTTTCAAAACTTATTCGGTTTTTAAACGGTACGAAAAAAATTCGCGGTGTTTCGTTCTCCGATTTAGGCTATCGCGCCGCTTTTCGGTCTTTCGAGGTTACATATAAACGGGACGATTATCATCCTCATTTTCATGTTATTTTAGCCGTTAGTAAAGATTTTTGGTTGGATAAAAAAATATTAAATAAGTATAGTTATTCTTTCTTCGTTAAAACCCGGTCTTTTTCGGATTTTGAAATTTTAATACAGAAACTTTGGCGTTTGCTTTTTGATTACGCTTATGAGCGTTATGAGTTGCAAGTCGCTTTTAATACTTGCAATAAAAGATCTTTGGAACGTTATATCCGCAAAAAAAGAGATTTGTTAGAGAAAGAGGATATTCGCCGTGAACGTTATAACAATTTAATTCGGCGGCTGGGGTATGTCCCCCGCTCCGCTCAGTCCGTGCCTTTTGATTCCGTTGAGGAATTTGTCGCTTTGGATCGTCAACGAAAAGATTTCGAGCAATTAAAAAAGCCTAAACTGTTAAAAATATCTGCGGAGCGTGTTACAAAAAAGGATATTGATAATTTGGATATCGGTTATTCTTGCACAATGGATTATTTAACCGGTAATGATTATTACGAGCCTTTCAAATATATTTGCAAGGTTGTTGACGACGATCATAATTTTATGAGTTATGAGCAATTTAAAGTTTTATACGACGAATTGAAAAGTCGTCGGATCGTTCAAGGTTACGGTGAATGGTTTAATTTCGTCGATAAAGGCATTGAGGATTCTTTGGATAAGCAATATGACGATATTAAGGGTTTTTTAAATTCTATTGAAAAACCTTACGAATTTCTTTTTGATTATTCGGAGGTTTCCGCGAAGATTTCAAATGAACATTATCGTCTTTTTTCTCGTAAGCGTATCCGGAATATTTTGAAAGAGTTAGAGGATTTTAAAAATGAAACTTAACGAATGGATTCAAATTTGGCGTGAAACGTATAAAGTTCCTTTCTTGCGTCCTCTTGGCTTGGAGTGTTTAAAGTATTGTTTAAATCATATTATCCCGGCTCTCGGTGATCGTGAAATGTCCGATCTCAAAGGTTATGAAATACAGCAGTTTTTAAACGGTTTGAACGACAAGCCGAATATGCAGCATAAAGTTAAGGTTTATCTTAATGAGATTTTAGAATATGCTTACCGTAATCGTCTTATAGATTTTAATCCCGTCTTAGCAATAAAAATGCGTATTCCAAAACAAAAACATAGACGCGCTTTGACCGAACGCGAAACCGATCGTTTTATTCGTTCTCTCGACGGCAAACCTTACCGCCTTTTATTTCTGACTTATCTTTATACCGGAGCGCGCCGAAATGAGATCATTAAAGAAACGGTTAAGATAAATTTTAAAAAGGGTACGATTTTACTTAACGGTACTAAAACCGATAACGCTTATCGTCTTATCCCTCTTTTCGACGTTTTGCGCCGGGAGTTGGAGGGCGTTGATTATCAATCGTATTTTTTAAGTTTTAATCCGGATTACGCCACTAAACTTATGCGTAAGCATTGCGACCGTTTCGGCTTTAAAGATATTAGTATCGCTTCTTTGCGGACTACTTTCGGTACTCGTTGCGCCGAATACGGTATTAATCCTAAAACTATTCAAATGTGGCTCGGGCATAGCGATGTTAAATTGACTATGAATACATATGTCGACGGGCGTGTCCTTATCGTTGGAGTTAGTAAATTTACTCAATCCGAAATAGTTAAGTTTAATGCCAAAAACCACGAAAAAAAGACCTAAAAAGGTCTTTTTGGTGGAGATGAGGGGGATCGAACCCCTTACCTCTTGAATGCCATTCAAGCGCTCTACCAAGTGAGCTACACCCCCGAACGTGTTTTGCGGATTTTACGGATATGATTATAACCGGATTGCCTTTGCTTTGGAACGCCATCGCCCCGAATGTGTTTTGCAAATTTTACGGATATGATTATAACCGGATTGCCTTTGCTTTGGAACGCCCTTGCCCCGAATGTGTTTTGCGGATATGATTATAGCATAAATCCGGTCGGTATGCAAATAAATTCGCGTACTTTTTCATTTTAATTGAAAATAAACCGTAAAACGGCGGGCAAGGGCTGTCTTGCGCGGAATTATGTTTTTTTAGTATTCTAAAAATTTGCGTATATGAACAAAAACTATATGTTGAACATATATCGCTATATATATATGCGTTGCGCGCTAATATGCGGCTTTAAGTTAAGCCTATGCTCGCTTTAAAAGTTTAACCGCTATATATTATATGTGTTGCGCGTTAATATGCGGCTTTAAGTTAAGTCTATGCTCGCTTTAAAAGTTTAATCGCTATATATGAATATATTCGGTTTTTTAATTGCGCAAAACAATCGCCGTTAATCGTTGTTTCGTTAAAAAACTATGCTTTCTATATAATTTATTCTTTTTAGAAATTTTCCGTTCTTGTAGTAGTATTTCGGGACGCGCATACCGATTCCGCATACAAACTCATAGTTGAAACTGCTTGCGGCGTCGGCAAGTTCCTCGACGGATATCGCTATTTCATTTTCCGGAACACATTTCTTTTCATTAGAGATGTGTTCGCTTGCAAAGGCGGCTTTTGAATTTGAAGTTGTTAGCGGATTCGCGCTTTCTGAATATGTATTTTCATTTCCGCGCGCGCATTGTTTTTCGTCGGAAAGATTTCCGCTCTCAACGGCGGTTTTTGATTCGGCATTCGATATACCGGCTAAAAAATTTGCGTCGGAACGTTCGGATAAGGCTGTCGGCGTTGCGCCTTCGGAATTCGATATACCGGCTAAAAAATCCGCATTAGAATCTTTTGATAAGGCGGCGGACGTTGCGCTTTCGGCATTCGATATACCGGCGTTGAAAAACTCCGCGTCGGCGCGTCCGACCAAAACGGCGGGCGTTCCGACATCGACGTTCGGGACGTCCGTTACGTCGACCATAAACTGATCCATACAAACCCTGCCCGCGATCGGCGCGAACCGCCCGTTTATTATCACCCTGCCCTTGCCGGAAAGCGCGCGCGGATAGCCGTCCGCATACCCGACCGGGATCGTCGCGATCCTCGTCGGCTTTTTTGTAACGTATGCCGCGCCGTAACTGACTCCGCGCCCCGCCGGCAAGGTCTTTATATGACTGATCCTAGCGTACCACGACATCGCGGGGATAAGCCCGAAATCCTGCGCGACCTCCTTTGACGGGTACAGTCCGTAGATCATAATTCCCGCCCTCGCGACGTCGTAATGAATACCGTCGAATTCGATGATTCCCGCGCTGTTGCTGATGTGTTTAAAACGCGGTTCTATACCGTGACTTTTCAAGAATTTATCAAACCCGTCGAAGCATTTTTTTTGCACGTCCGACGCGGTTTTATCCCTCTCGTCGGCGCGCGCGTAATGCGTGCAAAGCCCTTCGATAACGAGATTTTTCATCGCCGCAATTTCAAGAATTTTTTCCTTTTCGCCGTCGAGAAATCCGATCCTGCCCATTCCCGTATCGACCCCGATGTGTATTCCGACGACCGCGTTTCTCTTTGCGGCGGCATCGGACAACGCCTTAGCGGCGGAAAGCCTCGATACGGAGGGCGTAAGCCCGAATTCTAAAACGTCGCCGATTTTGTCGGGCGTGAGATTTCCGAGAATCAAAATCGGATTTTTGATTCCGTTTCGGCGCAGTTGAACACCCTCCTCGGGGATCGCTACCCCGAAACCGAAAACGATATCCTCCAAGGCTCTCGCGACCTCGACCGCGCCGTGTCCGTAGGCGTCGGCTTTTATGATTGCCATAACGCGCGTGTTCGTTTTTTTCATCTTTTCGCGGGCAAGCAAGACGTTGGAGCGGATCGCGTCCAAATCGATTTTTACATAAGTGCGTTCCATAGACTTTTGTTTCCTCATATATTAAAGCGTTTAATACCGTTTTTTAATTTTTACGGTATTGCGTATTCCGCGTTTTTAAAAAAAATCAAAAAAATCCCCGAAATAAAGATAACTATGCCTTAAAAATAAATCAAAATATATATCAAAATATGGGAGTTCTAAATCTGTGTGATAAAAAGTCATACCGGTCAAGCAAAATCATCACACAAACTTAGAACTGTCCAAAATATATATCCGTAAATTTAAGAATTTATCCGTCAAAATACGCGGATCTATGCCGCGGAAAACTGATATAATTTTTATCGGTTTTTATATAATATACGATATATCATAAGATATAATATATGATATATAAATCGAACGACGCATAAAATACTTTATAAGATAAAAAACGTTATATAATTTCCGCTAAATTCGCCAATTTAATTCCGTTTTCGATCAATTTTTCTCTGATTTTTTTGACGAATTCGAGCGCCTTCGCTCCGTCGCCGTGTACGCATACCGAATCGGCGCGGATATCGATATCGCGCCCCGAAACCGTCCTGACCTTTCCCTCCGCGACCATTCTCACGACTCTCGCGATCGCCTCTTCCTCGTCGGTTATCATCGCGCCCGCCTTGCCTCTTTTGACCAGCGAACCGTCGTCCTCGTAGCCGCGGTCGGCGAAAACCTCGCGCGCGGCTTTCAGTCCGATCTCCTCGGCGGCGGTTATCATCGCGCTCCCCGAAAGCCCCAACAAAATCAAATCCTTATCGAACGCCTTTATGCCTCCGCAAATCGCCCTCGCGAGATTCATATCCTTCCCCGCCATATTATAAAGCGCGCCGTGAGGCTTGACGTGCTGCAACCTTACGCCGCGCGCCTTGCAAAAAGCGTACAGCGCGCCGATCTGATAGAGAGTATACGCTTTCGCCTCGTCGGGCGAAACGTCCATATTTCGTCTGCCGAATCCCAAAAGATCGGGAAAGCCCGGATGCGCGCCGACGGCGACGCTGTTTTCTTTGCATATTTCGACGGTTCGGCTCATCACGAGCGGATCGGAAGCGTGGTAACCGCACGCGGCGTTTGCCGAAGTGATAAATTTGACGGCATCCTCGTCCGCTCCCAACTTATACATACCGAAACTTTCGCCCATATCGCAGTTTAAATCGACTGATTTTATCTTTGCGCTCATATATAATCACCTTTTTTTGAATTTCCGTAATTTTTTAATCTTATACGAATTATTTAATTTACGTTTTTTGTTTAATTTACGTTTTTTGAATGAATTTCAAATGAAAAACGTCGTCTTTTGAATTCAAGAATACGAAATTTAAAACTTGTTTTCGGTTCTTTAAATCTGCGTTCATCCTATCTTTTTTAAGGATTATTTTCGATTTTAAAACCTATTTTCAGTCCTTTAAATCGACGTTCTTGATATCGGTTATAAACATATGCCCGGGCGCGTGAGTGATTACGAAATCGGGTTTTGAATTCATCATAACAGACTGCGGCGTAACTCCGCAGCACCAAAACACGGGTACTTCGCCCTCGTTTATCCTCACCGCGTCGCCGAATTCGGGTTTGTTTATGTCCTTGATTCCGATCGCGGACGGGTTTCCGATGTGGATCGGCGAGCCGTGAACGCGCGGCATAGACGCCGTAACGGTAACCGCTTTCACGACTTGATTATGCGGTATAGGACGCATACTGACCACCATTTTTCCGCTGAAAACTCCCGCGGGAACGCAGTCGATATCCGTCATATACATAGGCACGTTTTTGCCCTCCTCGATATGCCTGACGGGAACGCCCGCATCCAAAAGCGCGGACTCAAACGAAAAACTGCACCCGATCAAAAAGGACACGAGATCGTCCCTCCAAAACCTTGAAACGTCGGTATATTCGCCCGTCATAACGCCCTTTTCGTATATCCTGTACCGCGGCAAATCGCGCGCTATGTCAACGCCGTCCGCTATGATTTTCAAGCCTTTCGACCCCGCGTCGCCCACCTCCAAAACGGGGCAGGACTTCGGATTTCTCTGGGCGAAAAGCAAAAAATCATAAGCCGAAGACTTGGGCAAGATTACGAGATTCGCCTGCGCATAGCCCGCGCACATCCCGGAAGTATTAAAGTCGATTTTTCCCGCTCTGATCAACGCCCTGATATCTTTCGGCGGCACGGCGGCATATTTTAGATTGTCTATTTTTTCCATACGTTTTGTTTCCTTATATACACGTTTTAAAAAGTATTTTTAAAGTTTTATATCCGTTTTTTCCATATCGTTTTCCACGGATCTATACCTTGATTTTATGGAATTTTTTCTCCAAATCTTCCATATATTTTAATTCATTTATATCCGTTTTAAAAGCGTTTTAAAAGTTTCATATCCGTTTTTTCCATATCGTTTTTCACGGATCTATACCGTGATTTTAGGGAATTTTTTCTCCAAATCTTCCATATATTTTAATTCGGAAAGATAGACGTTTTGCGCTTCGTTCAAAGAAATTTCCTTAAATTTTAAGGCTTCGCCCGGCTTTAATTGGGCGAGTTTCGGAATATCGGAGGAGATCACAACGGCGATTTTTGCGTAGCCGCCCGCCGTCTGTCTGTCCGCCGTCATAACGATGGGCTTCCCGGACGCGGGGATCTGAACCGCGCCGAGAGGTATGCCGTCCGAGATTATGTCCGAACCGTTTTTGCTTTCGACGGGTTCGCCGTCTAATTTTATGCCCATTCTATCGGAATCGTTGGTCAATTTATATTCCGAATTCAAAAAAGTTTCGATGCCTTTCGCGGTAAAATAATCGTCCTGAGGTCCTAAAACGACGCGTATTTCCGCGGGGCTTTCGGGCAATTCCGGTATATCTACGCGCCGTTTTGCGATTTCTTCGGGCGGAATTTTCGGATTCACCGTGGAAAAATATAATAAATCGTCCCTTTTGAGCGGTCTGCCCATATAGCCGCCTATGCCGCATTTTATATTTGCGGAATAACTGCCCATAACCTTTTTTAAATAAAAACCGCCGTGAACCGCCAAATACGCGCGGCAGCCGCAAGCCGCAAAACCGCTCGTCAAAACGTCCCCCGCCCCGACGGAAACCGCTTGATAACGCGGTATAGGAACGCCGTTAAGCATAGGCGAAACGTCCGCGCCCGTGATCGCGATCACCGCGTCGGAGGTGAATTGGCAGCCGATACCCAAAAGAGTCATTTCGATCGCCGCTTGATTTTTGTCGTTTCCGACCAAAAGGTTCGCAATGTTGAACGAACGGCGATCCATCGCGCCCGAACTTTGAAAGCCGAATTCCGCGTAACCGATCCGCCCCCCGTCTTGAATCGTCGAGAGAGGTCCCGCGCCGTTTATAATCAGTCCCATACACTCATTCCTCCGCACCCCCGCAAGCGTAATCTTTTATTCCGTCGATTTTTGAACATTTCAAACGTACAAGCGCTTGTATTTTTTCAGTTCTTTTAGGCATTTCAAACGTACAAGCGTTTGTATTTTTTCAGTTCTTTTAGGCATTTAAAACGTACAAGCGTTTGTCTTTTTTCCGTTCTTTTAGGCATTTCAAACTCGCAAGCGTTTGTCTTTTTCAACGTTTTTTTGCATTCACAAATCGCGAACGCAAATCTTTTTTCGTCAATTTTTGATATTCAAAATTCACAAACGCAACCATTTTATTCCGTCGGCTTTCGGCATTCAAAAAAATAAGCGGATTATTTCTCCGTAACTTTGCAAACGTAATCCTTCATTCCGTCGATTTTTTGGTATTCCGCAAAAGATATAGGAAAAAATTTTATGTAGTCGCCCGCGGTATACAAAAACGGGCGTTCGCGGCTCGGGTCATACGGGCGAACGGGCGTTCTGCCGATCAACTGCCACCCCCCAGGAGACGCGAGAGGATAAATCCCCGTCTGCTCACCGCCGATTCCGACCGAACCTTCGGGAATTTTTGTACGCGGATTTTTTAAGCGCGGAGTGTTGAGGCGTTTGTCCATACCGCCGAGATACGGAAAACCGGGCAAAAAACCCAGCATATAAATCAAATATTCCGCGCCCGAATGAATTGCTACAATCTCCGCTTCGCTCAAACCCGTATGCTCCGAAACACGCGAAATATCTTCACCGAATTCGCCGCCGTAAGCGACGGGAATATGCACGACGCATTTTTTCGCGCCGCCCGTCTCTCCCGAAAAAGACGCGGCGATCGCGGTCAGCCTTTCTTTCAGCGCGGAATGAGAAATTTTTTCGGGCGCGTAGCAAACCAAAAGCGAACGAAAAGTCGGCGTAAACTCTATTACGCCGCCGATCGGATTTTTTTTAAGACAATCGCTAAGGTGTTTCACCCTCGCGTTGATTCCTTCGTCGATTTCGTTTCCGAATTCCGCGACGAGCGCGGTGTCTCCCGCGTTCAAAAAGCGGATATTTGCGGGTTTATTTTCAGTAATCATAAGCGGTTGTTTCCTAAAAGAGGCGGTTAGTGATTGGTTAAGGTTAGTGATCGGTGATTAGTGGTTAGAGTCAGATAAAGCCGCGTTTTGGGCGGCGGTTATATGCGATACAAACTATACGGATTATTTATTTTCATCAAAAAAGCCTAATTCAATCGTCTTGTCAAACCACGTTTTGCACGAATCTTTTAACTTCGGCGCGTACTCTATGCACTCCCTCATCAAACTCAAAATCGCGAGATTTATGCTCAAATCAAAGCCGTCGATCGCGGGGATCAGCCAGCCGTGCATATCGATCATTCCGCTCTCAGACGCGGTATAGATCGCCCGTTTTTGATCATCGTTCGAGTGCAGCACATCGCTCTTCCCGGTCAAAAACGCGAGCGCGGCAATGAGCGCGTTCACGCCCCAGTCGGACACCGTAGCCGTTATGATATGATCCGCCGCGCTGTCCGCCGCGATTCCTCCGCCGCAGCCGCAACGGCAGCGTCCCTCCGCCGCATACGGAATATATTTATAAAGATGAGGGGCGATCGCTCCCATACCGATTTCGTTTCCGAGATCGCCGACCGCGATCGTGGGTATTCCCGCCTTCGCCGCCGCCTTAAAAAACACGTCGGCTTTCGCCTCCAAATCGGTTACGTTCAATCCCGTCGCATTGTGGTATACCCCTCTTTTGTTCGCGCCCGGAGCCTCCGTCGAGATGAGAACGGGCGGTTTTGCTTTTTTCAAGATTTCATCCGCTTGCTTGACCGCCTCTTTCGCGTCCTTCGTGAAAGTTATGACGCCCATCGAAACGGGATATTCCTTTAATTCGTCAATGCTTTTATAAAGGTGCAGCCCCGCGACGTTCGCGAGATTTTCGACGGCTTTCAGATTGTCCTCGGGGCAGACGATCACGGGCTTCGCGTTGAAAGCCTTGACCAGCGCGCGCGCAAGCAAAACCGCGCCCACTATGCCGTCCATCTCGGCTTTTTTGTGCGACAGGAGAACGAAACCCGTTATGATATACACTATGTCGCCGTCTTTGACAAGTTCGATCAATTTTTCGGCGGCGTTGACCGTCAGCGGTTTTTTGGTGTATTCACGCGCCGCTTTGTATAAAATTCTGCAAACCCCGTAGCCCCTGGGATCGAGATTCATAAGATTGTCCAAATTTTGTCCTATATTCAGTTTTGTCAATTCCGATTGAGTCATAAAGTTCTTTCGTTCTCCTTAAAATAATGCTTTCATTATAACGTCTGATATAACATTTTTTGCGGCATTGTACCGCGCTTTTTTTGTTTTTTTACATATCCCGATAAGTTCGCGGTTTTCCGCTTTCATTATAACGTTTGATATAACATTTTTTGCGGTATAGTACCGCGCGTTTTCGGAGTTTTTAAATATTATAAATCCGCGCCTTCCCCGTTTTAATTTTAAGCCTTATTCCCCCGTCTGCTCATAAAATTCTTCCAGCAAAGCGTCTTGAATTTTCTTTAAGAGTTCGGGGGCTTTTCCGCCCACGGGTTTGCCGTCTACGTGCGAAGTTCCCATACAAAGTTGTCCCGCGCTGGAAATAATCACCTCGTCGGCGGTGAATATATCGTCCACGGTAAAGGGCGTTTCGTCCACGGGAATGAGGAGTTTTTTGCACATTTTGATGATGTGCATTCTCGTGATTCCGGGCAGAATGAGGTGATCGGTGGGCGCGGTGATAAACTTTCCGTCTTTCAATATTGAAACGTTGCTGTGGGCGCATTCCGTAACCCTTCCCGCCCTATGCAGTATCGTTTCGTCGCAGCCGATACTCTCCGCTTTTTGGGACGCCATAACGCTGGGCAGGAGGTTGAGCGTCTTTATATTGCAATGCAAAAACCTCGTGTCCTCGGCGGTTATGACCTTCAATTTTTTCGTAATGTCTTTTATCTTCGCGGGCTTCAAGACGATCCACATATTCGCGATGATTTTCGGATCGAACGAGTGGTTTCTGATCTGCGTTCCGCGCGTCGCCTGCCAATAGACGAAAAGATCGCCCGTGTCGACTTTTTTCACCATATCGGAAAGAATGGTTTTCAATTCCTCTTTGGACTCTTTTATGTTTATGTCCAAAAGCCCCGCGCTGTTGTAAAAGCGGTCTATATGGTCGTCGAGAGCATAGATTTTGTAGTTATGGCTGTATGTGGCGTCGTATACGCCGTCGCCGAAAAAGCACACACGGTCGTTAAAAGGTACGGTCATTTTGTCCAACTCGTCAAATTTGCCGTTGTAGTAGCCTAAGTTTTTCACAATAAAATTCCTCCGAAAATAGTTTTGGGACAAGCCCGTCGATTACATTATATAACTATCGAAAAAAAAAGTAAAGAAAATTGATTGTGAATAAAAAAAATGATTTAAAGAATTTTTTCAAGCGGCGGTTTGAAAGGCTTTAAAGGGGTATTTTTTTGAATTACGGAATGATTTTTAGGAGTTTTAACGCGGCGGTTTATAGAATTTCGGCAAGGCGGTTGCGGAATGCAAAAGTGAGATTTTTTGAATCTCAATGCGGTTGTTTTCTGAATTTCACGGCGGCGGTTTATAGAATTTCACGGCGGCGTTTTCGGAATGCAAAAGTGAGATTTTTCGAATCTCAATGCGGTTGTTTTTTGAATTTCACGGCGGCGGTTTATAGAATTTCGGTAAGGCGTTTTCGGAATGCAAAAGTGAGATTTTTTGAATTTCAATGCGGTTGTTTTTTGAATCTCAATACGGCAAATTCGGAATTTTTTATTTTTTATACTATTGCAAACATTATGATTGTATGCTATAATATTGATGTAGGCTAAATAAGGAGATTTATTCTATGAAACGCAAATTATGCTGTTCGGAACGTATCGTAAAAAACAGACTGCGTGAAAAGGTTCAATGTTATCTTTGCTAAGGAGATTATTCTATGAAACGCAAATTGTGTGGTTCGGAACGTATCGTAAAAAACGGATTGCGTGAAAAAGTTCAATGCTATCTTTGCTAAGGAGATTATTCTATGAA
>JAISNN010000022.1 GCA_031276195.1 Clostridiales bacterium | reverse complement strand
TATCCGTATTTTTGCAATGTTAAAATCTTAGTAATTTTGCGGTATAGAGCCGTCGTTTTTTTTAAATTATCCGTCCGTTTTCGCGTCGTCCGAAATGCCAGAAATTTCCTTTTTTCCCGTTTGATTTTCGCCGATACTTTTTAAGATTTCCTCGGTCAGCGCGGCTTTTTGAAAGTCTACCCAGCGGTCGATTCTGTCGAACGCGACGCTGTTTCCGTCATTCGGAGAAATCTTTCCGTAGAGGTCGATTTTGACGGAGTTTCCGCACGCCGTACATTCCAAGATATCCTTTTTTGAGACGTTTTGAAATTCCGCGCCGCATTTCGGGCATTTATAGAGTAGGTTTTCCAAGCCGGAAGCGGGCGCGCGGCTTTTAAATTTCAAGTGGTTTTTTTCCTGATATTCGTGGTCGTTATATTGAAAAGCCTCGTTCAGTCTCTCGAATATTTCGTCCGCCGAGAGGGTTTTCGTCTCCTCTTTTGTGAACAGCAGACGCGATTCGACGTTGATTTTTCCGCGGCGCGTTTTTCCGAAGCGCGGAGCGGAGAGATACGAGCCGTTCGGTTTATAAAAGAGAACGGGCGCGCCCGTCCATTTGATCAATTTCGCGACGGAGGGGGCGAGATAGGACGTTCGCCCGTCCACGGAGGTTTTGCCCTCGGGGCACATAAAAACGCTGACGTTCGCGTCGATACTGTTCTTGATTTGTTTTATGCAGTTTATGTCCGCGGTGAACTGATTCTTTAAAATGAAGCCGCATTTCTTTAAGATTTTTCCGAGAATCGGAACGTAAAAAAGTTTTTTGGCGACCACGCCCGTATAGTATTTCGGAGAAATCGCCCGTCCCGCATACGCCGCGTCGAAAAGCGAGCCGTGAGTCGAGAGGATGAGGCAGGGTTCTTTGACGCTTTTGGCGAGTTTTTTCTTGTCGGGTTTCGAACGCATAAACGCGCTCAAAGCGAAGAATAATACCGTCCCCAAAACGGTCAAAAAAGCGCGCTTAAAAAAACTCACGCCGATAGGAGGATAATTTTGTTTCTGAATTTTATTGTTCATAAGCATATCCTTGTTTTAATTATACACTAATTTTTCTTTAATTGCAATATTTTTAAACGGAGCAAGTGTTGCAAATATTATGACGGAGGCGAATTTTGTATAAAATTCCGCCTCAAACAATTTACCATAAATCCGCATGAACTCTTAAAAATTCACAAAACGGCATAAAAAACAAGGCGGCGTAGGCTAAGTTTTGCATAGACCGTAAACATTTCAAAGACCGACAAAACGGCATAAAAAATAATGCGGCGTAGGCTAAGTTTAATAACAAGTCCTAAAAATTTTGATAGTTCTAAAAATGCGTGATAAAGCGGCAGTTACCGTAAATTCTTTTACTTAAATTCCCCTCCGTGGGAGGGGATCAAAGGGGTGGGGCGGCCGATTTGGATTTATACCAATTTTTATCACTCATTTTTAGAATTGCCGCGACAAATTCCACTCCGTGGGAGGGGTAAGGGGTGGGGCGGCTTTCTGCGGCATTATATAACGGTTAAACTTTACTTTTTCGGCGTATGTGGATAAATCAAAAAACGTTTCAAAAAAAATCAATAAAAAAAAGTAAAAAAAAATAAAAAATCATCAAAAAATGCCCCGAAAACGTTTGACATAGACGACGACGTATACTTATATTGACCTTTAAAAGGAAAAATATATGTGGATAAACAAGGAGATTTATTATGGCAAAAATTGTAGTAATTGACAAAGCAAAAGTTGTCGTGGGATTGGACGATGGCGCGACGCTTGAACTCGCGCGGGACGACGTGAGGTTTGAACCATTTGTCGGGCAGGACGTGGAGATTTTTCAAGACGGAGAAAAGACCTACATCGCGCCCAAGAACGAAGCCGTTGCGGCACAAATGACGCCGCAAAGGGAAAAAAGACCGGTAAACAAAGTCGCATACGTACTGTTGGCGCTTTTTTTGGGCGGCATAGGCGCGCATAAATTCTATCAAGGAAAGATAGGCTTAGGTATTTTATATCTGCTTTTTTGCTGGACATATATTCCCGGTATCGTTGCGCTTATTGAATTTATAATCGCTTTGACAAAGACGTCCGACGCGAACGGAAATATTTTGATGTAAAAAAAGCGGCATATCAAAAATAAAAAAAACAACGGAGATTTTCTTTCGTTGTTTTTTTGTATACAAAAATATGCAATTTAACCGCTCATATCTTTTAAACCACGCGCTTTTTAATCAACGGGACGAGGATATAATCTATCGGGGTGGCGATCGCGGCTTCAAAAATCATTTTGACGGCATAACTCACCGCCGCCATAGTAATCATATCGCTTAGCGGCATTGTGAAAGCCCATGCGGCCGCCGTGAAGATCACCGTATCGGCGAACGCGCCGAGAGCCGTACTGCCGATCGTTCTGAGGGCAAGCCATTTTTCGCCCGTCAGCTTGCGAATCCGGACCAGCGAGGCGGCGTTTAGGAGCGAGCCCGCGATATACGCCGCGAAAGAGGCGGCGAGGATGCGGATATTATATGAAAAGAGGGTGTCGTATGCCGTCGAGAGCGGTTCGGCGGCGTTGTAGGCGGGGAGGAAGGTGGCAATCAGGGCGAACGCGGAAAAGGCGAGGTTGGCGAGGAAACCGAGTAGAATGACCTTGCGCGCCTGCTTATATCCGAAAATTTCGGACAAAATATCGCCGATTAAAAAGGTAAAGGGGTAGGTGATCGTACCCGCGTCGAGCGGCGTATTAAAAAAGGAAACAACCTTCGACGCCATAACGTTCGCGGCGATTATGAGGACGATATACGTAAAGGCGGAGATTTGCAATAAATCTTCTTTTTTTATAGTTTTTTTAGAAATTTCAGGCATTTTTTACCTCTTTATTTTTCGTTTTTTTATATTTTTTCATATGCGGACATCGCTTTATTTTTCTTTTTTCCGCAGTGTTACGTTATACTTTTTATATTATTACGGCATATTTTTTATAGTATTACATTTTTGATTTAGGGGTAATTTTTTTTCATTTTTAGACGTTGTATTTCGCGGTACTATACCGCGTATTTTTATCGTTTTTTACGGCGATTCGGGATAGCCTATTCCGCCCAAAAAGTCGGGCGCGCGGCGGTCTAAGATATCGAGAATTTCCGCTCTCGTGTCGTCTTTTATTTGCTTAAAAACGCCGTCGGAATAAAATTTTTCGACGAGAACGCCGTCGCGTACAAAGGGCGTGGAATTCGGAATAAACACGTTCACCGTGATCCGTTCAAAAAATTTCAGTCCCGTTTCGACGTCGCGGGCGATCGATTCTATGGTTTGCCCTTGCAGTCCGACGAGCAGATTCACCCATTCGAAGTGTCTTGAAATCTCGGCGGGGGAGGGGTATCCCATCCCCTTATTCAAAACTTTTTCGCGGAAAACGCCGTCGAAAGTTTCGACTCCCGCGATAAATTTACACTCTGTTCCGAATTTTTCAAAGCGTTTTCGGAGGGCGGGGATGGCGGCGCGGTAGTTGAAATGCTGTTCTAAAATCACGGTTTTTACGCGCTTTTGGCGGCATATTTCGATGCAGTTTTCGATCGTTTCATCGGGCAGTTCGCAAAACGCCGCCGAATCTATGACCTGCAAAACGCCGAAACGCCCTTGAACTTTGCCGAGAATTTCGCGGTTAAATTCGATATTTTTTTGAAAATCGTTCTCAAAATCGTCCTTATAATCACAAAAACGGCAGCCCCCCCACCGACAGCCGAGGCTTTTTAAAAGCACGACCTCGCGCCGGAATTTTTCAAGGACTACCGCGTATCTTTTTATATCGCTCACAAAATAAACCCTCCGTTTTAATTTTTACAGCGGAGGTGTTCGGTTTGGATTCTTTTGACTCCGCTTTTTGGAATTTAAGATTTATGATTTTTAGAATTTGGAATTTGGAATTTATAATTTATGCTTTTTATAATTTAATATTTGGAATTTACGTTTTTTAATACTTATGACTTTTATAATTTGCACGTTTAAAATTACGCGCGTAGATTAAAAAACTAACGGTTCGCCCATCTAAGACAGACGAACCTAAATTCGTTTTTGGTGCCGGAGACCGGACTCGAACCGGTACGGAGTTGCCCCCGAAGGATTTTAAGTCCTTTGCGTCTGCCATTCCGCCACTTCGGCACGTTGATTTTCGGGATAGAAGGCGATTTAATACCGTTTATACCGTTACGTTTTACTTTCAAAACAACAATTTACGCGCCGGGATTTTCGAGCGAAAGATAGGAAAAAACGCGTAAAGCGTACCGTTTGCGAGCGAAATATTCCGCGTAAAAGGGCGTTTTAAAAGTGAAACGGTATACGTTATTAGGATATTAAAAAAAATTGGAGGCACCATCCGGATTCGGACCGGAGAATAGAGGTTTTGCAGACCTCTGCCTTACCACTTGGCTATGGTGCCGTAAAAACGGATTTGCCTTAAAACCCGGCGCGCTAAAAAGGACTTATAAGAGGGTTTTTGCGGATTTTAAGGTATCCGGCGATAAAAAATTTTTTTTGGTCGGAGTGACAAGATTTGAACTTGCGACCTCAAGCCCCCCAGACTTGCACGCTAACCAACTGCGCCACACCCCGATATTTTTTGTGAATTTGCGGATATAGATTAAAAAGAGGCTTTTAGACTCGTTTTAATTTGCGTCCGCGGTTTTTAATGCTATGCCGATTAAACTTTTGATCCGCATACCGTGATATTTGATTTAAATATGCTTGATTTAAAGGTTTAGCCGCCGCATTTTGAACGAACCGTATTAAATTATTGAATTATTTTGGGGGATAAGTTTACGGTTTTTCGTTCTTTTTTCGTTTTTTTAAATCGTAAAGGAAATTTTGGAGCGGGAAACGGGATTCGGACCCGCGACATTCGCCTTGGCAAGGCGACGCTCTACCACTGAGCCATTCCCGCGAATGTTTTTTTGTTTTCGATATTTTTTGCCGTAATATTTTCACGGCATATTCGCGCAAAATTTTCCGATAATTTTTTCACGGTGTTATCGATATATTTTTTTGCCGTATTTTTTGCGGCGCGTCCGCGTATTTTTTGCGGTATTTTTTTTGATATGCCCGTATTTCGTTTTTTTATGCTCAATATTTATTTACCGTACGTCTTTCTTAGGGCGTTTTTGCCGCCGTAAAGAGGGTAAAAACCGCCGCGCAAAAAGTAAGTATTGAGAATTCCCATATAGTATATTAAATTCCGATAAAATTTGCAAGCGTTTTACCGCCGTAAAACGCGTCTTTTTTTAAATTAATAAAAAAAATTGTCTTTTAAATAACTTGTATATGCAAGCCAAATATGGTATAATTAAAAATAGCCTTATTAAGTCGGCGGTTTATGCAATTTAAAAAAGCCGCCGCGAAAAGGGATATTTTGAAAATGAAACGGTATCGGGCGCGTTTTTTTGAATTTCGTAACGTTCGGAATAGGTAATGTAGAAATTCTAAATCATAACGAGCCGAAAGTCAAGCGCAAAAGACAAAATAAGTATACAAAGATTTTAAAAAAGCGAACGGAACAAAGGTTTAAATATAAAAAGGTTACCGCATTTGACTTAAATTCAAGCGAAAGACAGCATACAAAGATTTTAAAGAGCGGACGGAACAAAGGCTTAAATATAAAAAGGTTAACCGCATTTGACATAAATTCAAACGGACGGATAGACATAAAGTACGAAAAAAGCGAACGCAGCGCGGCATACGGGACGCAAAAAGGCAAAAGTGCGCGTCCAACCAAAAAACAATCGGAGATAAAAGATATATGGAACAAATTTTCAGATACGGCAACGGTATGAGGGCGGCGCATTCCTATATGGAGAGCGTGCGTTCGGTGGCGATCGGCGTTTTCGTCAACACGGGTTCGATAAACGAGGGCGCGAAGGACAACGGAATTTCACACCTAATCGAACATATGCTCTTTAAAGGAACGAAAAAAAGAAACGCCTTCCAAATCGCCGACGATATCGACATTTTGGGCGGACAGATAAACGCTTATACCTCTAAATCCGCGACCTGCTACTATACGGTCGCGACCTGCGACCACACCGAGGAGTGTATGGAAATCCTTTCGGACATATTTTTTGATTCCGTTCTCGACGAGGGCGAGTTGGAAAAGGAAAAAAGCGTCGTTTTGGAGGAGATCAGCGCGGTGGAGGACACGCCCGACGAATACGTTATGGAACTCGTTATGGAAAAATACTACGCGGGACATCCTCTCGCGCGTCCGATTTTGGGTCCGCGAAAGAACGTCAAGGAGTTTACGCCGTCCGATATGCGCGCCTATATGAGGCGGTTCTATACCGCGGATAACGTCGTGGTTTCGATCGCGGGACACATAAAAGAGGACGAAGCCGACAAACTCATAAGACGCTATTTCGTCGACCGTTTCGGCGGCGAAAAGGGCGAAAAACCCCTCCGCGCAAGGCACGTCGGACGCGCCGCGAAGGCGGTCAAGATAAAGGATATCGAACAGGCGAATATCGCCCTCGCTTTTCCTTGCTATGAATTCAAGCACAAAGGCGAAATGGCTATGCACTGTTTCAACAACATTTTCGGCGGCGGTATGAGTTCGCGTCTTTTTCAACGGATCAGAGAGCAGATGGGGCTGGCGTATTCGGTCTATTCGTATGCTTCGACCTACAAAAACGACGGTATGTTTATGATCTACGCGGGGACAAATCCCGCGCGCGCGAATTCGGCGGCGGAGGAGATTTTTAAGGTGATCGGGGAGATTTTGAGCGGCGGAATCACCGATAGGGAATTTTTGAGCGGAAAGGAGCAGTTGAAGGGCGGGCTTGTGCTGGGGCAGGAGAGTTCGGGCGCGATTATGAAGGTGAACGCGAAATATCTCCT
>JAISNN010000003.1 GCA_031276195.1 Clostridiales bacterium | reverse complement strand
GCCCTTATAATAAAACGTAGCGCTTTTGCCGCTTGCGAGCGCGGAGGGCATAAAACTTAATTCCACAAACGGACGCATACCGATCGAAAGTAAAAAATCAAACACAAGACCGATATGATAAAAAGACTCCGTTTTTACCCTTTTTGAACCGGGGAGCAAGGGGATATAGTCCGAAAGCCGCGTAATTACTTTCATATCGTCGTTAAACAAGCCGTGAAAACGCACTCTTTGAAAGCCCAAGTCTTCGCGGACTTTTTTCAACTGCCGCTGATAGTCCGCGCGCAGGGCAAGAGCGGCGTGGCAGCTGCCCACCGAAAAAGTCCAAAACCTGTCGTACGGAATGGTTTTCGTATTCGCGTTAAAATCAAACTTAATCATATTATATTTCTCCGCTTGATCCGCGTTCTTTCAAATTTTCGTCAATTTTCGGTATGCCGGATTCTTTCGGTTCGCCGGCGTTGATTTTTTCAGGTTGTATTTCTCCGCTTGATCCGCGTTCTTTCAAACCTTCGTTAATTTTCGGTATGGCGGATTCTTTCGGTTCATCGGCGTTGATTTTTTCTAATTTACCTTGTCTGCCGCCGAGTATGAAACCCGCTATTGTGATCAAGATTATACCGGCGGACATAAAAAAGTATGAATGGATTCCCGGAGCGGTACCCGAAAAAATTACAAAAAACGTTACGACGGGCATAATTTGCTGCGGAAGTTGCTGCATAGGAACGACCAAACTCGCGTTTCCCGCCGCAAGAGTTTTGCTTACGTGGACAAGCCCCAAAATCTGCGTCGCGCCCAAAACGCCGCCCGACACTAAAAAAACGGCGAAATTAAACCACGTAAAATCGCCGCCGAACATCGCGCCCGCGGAATTAGCGAGAGCAAACATCCAAATATTACCAAGGGCAAACGCCATACCCGCGCCGATTGACATTACCGCCGCTTTATGTTTTTTCAATTTTGTTCCGCCGTAAAAAAGTCCCAGCCAAAGCGCGATCAAAACCGCGCTTGAAACGGATAATCTTACGACAAACCCCGCGTCGCGGAAACGGTTCAAATCGGGTTCGATGACAAGCCCGCTCAAAGCGATCATAGATATCGCGGTTATGACCATCGCGAGGGCAATCCATTCCGCGGTTTTTAGGCGTTCGCCCAAAATTTTTGTGGAACCTATCGCGAGCGCGACGAGTCCTACGGCAAAAATACCCGGGATCAGGGCGGGACCGACGTAGTTTTGGGCGGCCATATTGAAGAGCATAGTCAACACCACGACCATAAGCAGCCCGATAATCCAAAGAGGCTTTTTAACGACGTCTTTCATCGAGAGTTTGTCGTCGTTTTTAACGTCGTTAATGGCTTTCTTTTGCAGAATCTGCCCCATAAAGTTTGAAACGCCGGCCGCCATAGTCAAGAAAACTCCCAGAATAAAAAGGGGTACGCTTGTTCCTTCGGGTAATATATCGGACATTTTTCGCTCCTTAATATAGCCGTGATGAATTGAAATTAGCGCGCTGATTATGTTTCATAACGGCTATAATTTTAAAATTTCACGTAAGAGCCGAAACAAGGTGTTTAAGAGAGAACCGTTAAAATAGATGTTTTGGCGGAGGCGGAGAGATTCGAACTCCCGTGACGTTGCCGCCAAACGGTTTTCAAGACCGCCCCAGTACGACCGCTTTGGTACGCCTCCGTGTGTAATCGAGTATATTATAATTAAGTATATTGTATATATTATGTATTTTTTGCGGTGAACGGGTGATATACCGCCGATTTATAGTTTTTTTAAAAAAGAACGTTTTATTCCGTTTTAAGTCAAGATGGATTTTTCGCTATGTTTTTGCCGTTATTAGCGTTTTGAAGTAATTTTTAAAATGGATTTCCGCGTATTTTTTTCCGCAAAAAAGGGCTTTGGTAATGCGAAGCCCTTCAAAATATGCGGCCGCAAAAAAAATCACTTGTCAAAATCGACCTTCTTTCTTTTGCAGAATTGGTAAAAGAGTTCCCGAATGGCGGGCTGAGGTTCGGTTCTGCCGCCTTCCCAGCGGTTTACGGTTGCAAAACTGACCTTTAACTCGCTTGCCAAAGCAGCCTGAGAAATATTTAACTGCTTGCGCGCCGTTCTTACATCTTCAGAAAATTTCATAATCAGAAACCTCACAAATTTATTATATAATTTATTATACCATTCTTTTTAAACTATTGCAAGTATTTTATTAAAAAAAAGGAAAAATATAGTTTATAATTTACAGTTCATTATTTAGGCGGTTTGCCGCCGGGGTTATTTTTTTAAACGCCGCGTTTTAATGCTTGTCTTAAAATTACGGCTTGTCCGCAATATACGCGCGCCAACGCTCGTAGACGTCAAGGAGCGGCGCGTCGAGATAGCTTAACGCTTTATCGCGAATCCAATCGGGAATTCCGTATGCGGCTTCGGCGATGCTTCCGGTAATCGCGGCGAGGGTATCGCTGTCGCCGCCGAGTGAAATAGCGTTGCGTATAGCGTCCTCAAAATCCGTACTTTCAAGGAACGCGGTAACGGCTTGCGGCACGGTTTCTTGACAACTTTCATTAAAAGCGTACTTCGGACGTATTTCGTCAAGCGTTTTATTGAGGTCGTATCCGTATTCTTTCTCTGTGTGTTTTTTTATGTATTCCTTATATTTTTCAACGATACGCGCGTTGCCGTTGTCGTCTATGTCGTCGTCGCTGAGCGTTTTGAGGTAATTCCGATATAGGCAAATGAAGATAGCGTCGTTTACCGCTAGCGCGCCTTTGATTCCTTCGGGGTGATTATGAGTAACCGCGGCTGATAATTCCGCCAAACGGTTAGTCGGCCATATTCCGGTTTGACGGCAAAAATGGGTGCTCATTACCCACGCGCACGGCGAAACTCTCATAGCGGAGCCGTTTCCCCAAGAGTTATAGGGTTTGCGGTTGTCGTATTTTAACCACACCGAAAAGCGAGAGCCATATCCGCAGTCGGGATATTTTCGTCCCCAATACTTTATAGAATCTATGAAGTCGTCGCGCGTGCCGCCTTTCATAACCGCGTCCGCGACGGCGGCGGTCATAACCGTATCGTCCGTAAAAAAACAGTTATTTTGAAACAGCGGGAAGTCTTTTGTTTTGATATTGCACCATTCGTAAATAGAGCCTACGATATCGCCTATAATTGCGCCGAGCATTTATCCGCCTCCTATTTTGAACCCGCGGTTGAGTTTTAATGTCTTTTAAAGAACATCACCGCCGCCAATAATAACTAACAAACCGCTAACCGCTCTAATAACCGCTTTCACCGACCGCTAACCGCCGGCCGCTAAACGTCCAATATAATAGACGACACTTTTCCGCCTTTTTTCCATACGCCCGACGCGAGGTACACGATTCCGAGGACAAGCGCGCCGAGGCTGGCTATCGGGGCGGCGTAGCCCAGTCCCGCCATACCCATATCAAGAGTGATTCCGAGCAGAATCGCCGCGGGGATTCGGAACGCGAGAGAACTGATTATGCCCGTGAGGAGGGAAAACCACGTATGTCCCGCCGCCATCGCCAAACCTCCGATATTGAACACGAAAGACACGACGAGATAGTCCAAACTCATATGTTTCAAGTATACCGCGCTTTCTTTTAAACATAGTTGTCTTTGTTCTTCGGTCAGCGTACCGGCGTCGCTGCCGATAAACAGGCTTACGATTTGTTCGGGGAAGACGTTCGCGGCGATATACATAACGAGAGAAATGGCGAATGTGATCGCGATCGCGGCGAGCATTGTCCGAAAGGCTCTTTGCGGTTTTTTCGCGCCGAAGTTTTGACCCGCGATGGACGAAACGGACATTTGAAGCGCAAAGGCGGGGAGGATCGCGACGGCGTTAAAGCGTCCGGCAACGCTGACCGCGGTCGTTCCCGCGACGTCGGCGACGGTATTCGCGACGGAGGTCAAGACCATAAAGGACAGCGTCGCCAGCATACCTTGTACGGAGGCGGGAAGCCCTATTTTTAAGATGTTTTTTGATATCGTTTTGTCGATTTTGAAACTTTTCAAGCGGAAATCGAATAGGAAATTTTTCTTTTTTAAGAATATCACGGCGAGGATAAAACTCAACGCCTGCGCCGCGATCGTCGCCCACGCCGCGCCGGCCGCGCCCATATCGAATGGACCGACGAGGAGTATATCCAGAATCACGTTTGCGGCGGCGGCGATTCCGACGAACATCAAGGGGTGTTTTGAGTCGCCCATTCCGCGCAGAACCGCGCTGACCGCGTTATAGCCGAAGGTGAATATATTTCCCGCCGTGCAGATGTTGACGTATTTTATCGCTTCGTCATATACGTCTTGATCGTCCGTCAGCGCGCGGAGGATCACGGAATTCAAAGCGAACATCAAGCCCGTAAAGACAACCGCCGCGATAGCGTATTGCGAAAAAATCGTGCCGAGAGTTTTGGGCAAGAGCGAATCTTGTTTTGCGCCGAGTGTTTGGGCGATGACGACCGTACCGCCGATTGCGAGACCGGCTATGATGTTGAGAACGAGAATGGTGATCTGTCCTCCGACGCCGACCGCGGACGCGCCGACGGGGCCGTTGTAGTTGCCGACGACGACCATATCGCAAAGGCTGTACATGGCTTGCAAGAGGTTTGCCGCCAAAAAGGGCAGGGAAAAGCGTATGAGATTTTTTGCGACGCCGCCTTGCGTCAAATCGTTTTGAAATTTTGTCAAATTTTTATCCTCCGGTGTTTTGGCATGATGATGAAAACAGCCGCGTCTTAAAAACGTCTTTACATTAAGGAACGTTTCAAAGACCGCGTATATATTTTTCATGAAAACATATGGCATTATATCATTAAACGGCAAAAATAGCAAACGAATTTAAAGGAACAAATTAAAAGGATAAAATTTTTATACTAATTAAAGATACCGCAAATACGGCATATTCAGCAAACGCCGCAAACCGTAAACGCGGCAAATTAATTCCGGCGCGTTTTTTTTCGCAAACGCAAAAATTTATTAAAACCCAAAAATTCCGTAATAATTTTTTAAAGGTTAGTCGCAACACTTGAAAAAAAAATAAAAGTGTGATACAATAATCAATAAAGATAAAAACGGAACGGATCTAACGCCCGGTAAAGATAAAAATATGGCAAGTTTGGCAGCCGGCAGAGATAAAGACCGGTAGTAATAGGGAAAGAATGCGCGTAGGAAAATTGACAAACGAGGAATTGAAAGACTGCGTAATCGACGTAATCGGGGCGAAGCGTCCCGAGGTTTTGTCGTCCGCGGGGATCTCTAAGGACTGCGCCGCCGTCAAATGCGGCGACATCATCCTCCTCACGTCCGATCCCATCACCGCCTCTTCGCGCATCGCGGGCAAACTCGCGGTTTTGGTTTCGTCGAACGACGTCGCCGCGGGAGGGGGCAGCCCCTTTTGCTGTCTTTTGACGGTTATCGCGCCCTCTTTTGCGACTGCGGAGGACATAAAGGCGGTTATGACCGAGGCGCAGGAGCAGGCGGCGGCTTTAAATATCGACATCGTGGGCGGTCATACGGAATTTTCGCCCTACGTCAGCCGCACGATCGTGTCGTGTACGATGCTCGGCAGGGCAAAAAGGCTTGTCGGACGGGCGTTGAAAGAGGGCGATTCAATTTTGATGACCAAATACGCGGGGTTGGAAGGCACGGTGATTTTGTCCAACGATATGCGCGGACGCTTGAATTTGACCGCCGCCGAGATTGCCGCCGCGGACGCTTTGACCGACCGCATAAGCGTTTTGGAAGAGAGCCGCGTGGCGGTGAATTTTGACATTTCGCTTATGCACGACGTAACGGAGGGGGGGGTTTTCGGCGCGGTTCGCGAGGTTTGTATGTCAAACGGCGTGGGCGCGGACATATTCGAGGAAAAAATTCCGCTTTTGCCCGTAACGGAAAGCATCTGCGCACAGTTGGGGCTGAATCCCTATAAACTAATTTCCAGCGGGAGTATGCTGATCTTTTGCGAAGAGCCGGACGCGCTTATCGAAGCCCTCAAAAACGAAGGGATCGAGACGGCGAAAATCGGCGAAATAAAAAATTCCGATTGTGTCAGAGCGTTTAAAAAAGACGGCGGGATAAGCGTTATAGATTCGGGAGAGGACGAAATAAGCAAGAATTTATGACGGAGAACGAAAGGAAAAAATAGAGTATTCTACGCCTTAAAATACTCTAAAAAATACGTTATTCGGCGTATAAACAAAAAAACGGGCGTTAAAATCGAAATATAGAATACTCTGATTTACGCGCCGGAAAGGGGCGTAAGAGATATAAAGCGACCGCAAATTAAGCCTTAAAGAAAAAAATTTATAGTATTCTGATTTACGCGCCGTAAGGCGTGTAAACGGCATAAATCGACAATAAATTAAGTCTTAAAGAAAAAATAGAGTATTCCGATTTATACGTTGTAAAGCGTATAAGAGATATAAAATGAGCGCGGTAACATCTAAACACTGAGGAGATTATAAAAAATGAAAAGTATGACGGGCTACGGAAAACACAGCCTGAGCGCGGACGGACGCTCGCTTTCCGTCGAGATAAAGTCCGTCAACCATAGGTTTTTGGACGTCGCGCTAAAAAATTTTAAGGCGTTCGGGTTCGCGGAGGACGCGGTAAAAAAACTCGTCGAGGCGAACGCCGCGAGGGGACACTTCGAGGTATATGCGAGTTATTCCGACGGGCGTGAAAACGCCGTTTCACTTCTTATCGACTATAATCTGATCGGCGAATACGTCAAGGGAGCGGAGCAAATCGAGGAGCGTTTCGGAATCAAAAACGATTTGGGCTTTTGCGCGCTGATGAGAAACAACGATATTTTCAAGGAAAAATTCAACGAGGACGACGAAGCGGTTTTGCTTTTTCTGATAACCGGTTGCGTGTCCGCCGCGCTCGCGGAACTGAACGCGGCGAGAGCCAAAGAGGGCGCGCTGATCAAAGCCGACTTGACGGCGAAACTGAAATTCGTATCCGAACGGGTCGCGGAGATCGAGGCGCGTTCGCCCGCGGTTTACGCCGAATACAGAAAAAAATTGACGGAGAGAATCAAAGAGGCTTTGGACGGCGCGGAGATCGACGAGGCGAAACTTCTCAACGAAACGGCGTTTTTTACCGACCGCGCGGGCATCGACGAGGAGATCGAAAGGCTGAAAATACATATCAAAAACCTGTTTGAAATATTCGAAACGGAGGGTGCGGTCGGGAGAAAAATTGACTTTACTCTGCAAGAGATAAACAGGGAGATAAACACCGTAGGGAGCAAGGCAAACGACATAGAACTTGCGAATATCGTGATCGGAGTCAAAACCGAATTGGAAAAAATCCGCGAACAATGCCAAAACATAGAGTGAAAAAAACTTTAAAGCGGCATAAATTAAAAAGGGTAATCGTTTGAATAAAACGGCGCAATAAAATGGAAAAACGCAAAAAGTAGAATACTATGAAAAACGGTTTTTTAAAAAAAATAGAGTATTCTATATTTAAAACCGAAGCGCCTATGTTCAAAAACCGAAGTATTCTATATTTGAAATCAAAAGGCATTCTACATCAAAAACCGAAGCGATCTACGCTTAAAAACCGAAGCGTTCTATATTTGAAATCAAAGGCGTTCTACATCAAAAAACGAAATGTTCCGTATTCAAAAATCGAAGTATTCCATATTTAAAACGAACGGATATTTCAAAAAAATCGAGGCGAATCGTATGGGAAACGGCAAGCAGCAAACAAATTTATTTAGCAATCTCAATCCCGTTCAGACGAAGTTTGTCAGCGTCGGTTTCGGGAACATTGTCAACCGCGACAGGGTCGTGGGCGTAATTTCGCCCGACACCTTGCCCAGCCGCAGGCTGATCAACGACGCGAAGGACAACAACCGTATTTTGGACGCCACTTGCGGACGGAAGACGCGGGCGATCGTCGTTCTCGACAGCGGACATATAATTCTTTGCGGTCTGCATACCGAAACGATTTCGGGGCGGCTCAATCTAAAACCCGAGGACGAAAAGGCGACGGAAGACGCTTTGGATTAACGATATAATTCGTCGCAAATAAAACCGCAATGGAGGAAATTGAAGTATGATTAAAGCGCGTAAAATTATTCGTTACGCTCTCGCGGCGTTAAGTATTACGTTATTGGCGGCGTTCAGTGTTTCTTGCGTGTCGGCAAAAGATTCAAACGGCGGCGGGGATGATTATAATCCCCATGTTTCAGTCATTGAGCAGCCAAAGTCGAGCGACCTAAACGTTTACGTAAACAAGACGGACAATGCGTCTTTCAGCATTCCCGTAATTGTGGATACATTTATCTATCTTAACTCTAATACGGCAAAGAGTAACGATAAAATTTACGTAACGGACATCGCCGGTGAAAACATAGACGACTTGTCGGTTGCGGGTTTGCCATATATTTTTTTCGCGGAGGACGCCGGTATAATTGATGCCGCGCAAAGAAACTTCGTATGCGTTTTTAATTTTGACGTAAGCCCAAAAGCAACTTGGGTTTCGAAAGGCGTCGTTCGCAAGATCACGCAGATCACATTTAAAATTTTTGACGCCGCTATAAGCGTACCCGTTGCGGTGAATATTTTTGAGAAAGAGGATAACTCAAAATTCATTTACGAATGCCCCATACTAAAAAATACTCAATACCTAACGCTTTCGAATAGAGTCCTCCGCCATATGAACAAACCTCTTTTCACTCTCGCTTTAAATTGGAACATTCAAGGATGGGACGGGAGCGATTGTGAAGACGACCGTTACGCGACGATTGTGGGATTTCGTTTCGCAAATTCGGCGTTGCGGTTGGAAAGGTTCGCCGTTATCGTGAACAACGACGAGGGAGTACCTATTGAAGAGATCAGCGTGCCTATAAATCTTTCCGACGTGAACTATGATTTAACGAGCAGACAGTGTTTTTGGAGCGGCAATTTTGTGGAGTTTGAAGCGTCAATCGTTGACGAGGGCAATCAAATCGTTTCGGACTCTTTGATTATGCAATATACGTTGAACGGCGAATCCCGTGTGTATGAAGTCGTTTTAGCGACGGTTCAACTTTATGATTACGACGCGTTGCTTTTTAGATTGCCGCGTGATTCTTAAATTTCGGCATATTTTGAAATGCTTTGACGCAATATACGACAATAACAATATATAATAATAACAATATTAAGGAGTGATACTACTATGATGATTGACCCGCCGATTGACAAATTGATTGAAAAAGCGGATTGCAGGTACGCGCTTGTTTGCGCGATATCGAAAAGAGTGAGCGCGATTATAACGCAGGAACCCGAATACTTGAAAGATTCGGGAGACAAGCCCGTTACGCTTGCCGCGAAAGAAATTTATACGGACAAAATCCGCATAACGGAAGAGGAATAGGGATTTTCCGTTGAAAATTACGCGCTGAAAATATTAAATATTCCGCGCAACAAAAACGGAATATAAATATTTTTTGTAATATTGCGTTTAAACGCTTTGCGCGGCAAAAAAATATAACGTTAATTATTTGCATTCAATATTCGGCATAACCGGAAACGGAATATAAATATTTTTTGTAATATTGCGTTTGAACGCTTCGCGCGGCAAAAAAAATATAACCTTAATCATTCGTATTCAAATATTTCCGTATAACAAAATCGGAAACGTTTTTGCATTTATGCGTATTTTTTGATATACCCAAAAGGAAAAAAATATGAAAAAAAATGTCGTTTTGGGAGTTTCGGGCGGTATCGCGGCTTATAAGGCTTGCGAGTTAATCGGGTTGCTGAAAAAATCCGGCTGCAACGTGGACGTCATTATGACCGAAAACGCCGGGCGTTTCGTGAGCCGTCTGACCTTTGAAACTCTTTCCGGGAACAACGCCGTCATAGACGCTTTCGAGCGTCCGGCGGTTCGGGAAGTCGAGCATATCGCGTTGGCGCAAAAGGCGGGCGTTTTTGTCGTCGCGCCCGCGACCGCGAACGTAATCGGCAAGATCGCGAACGGCATCGCGGACGATATGCTGACGACGACGGTGATGGCGGCGAAATGCGCGAAAATTATTTGCCCCGCTATGAATACCGCGATGTACGAAAACCCGATTGTGCGGCAAAATCTGGACAAATTGAAGGACTTAGGCTATGCCGTAATCGAACCCGAATACGGAATTTTGGCTTGCGGAGACGTAGGGCGCGGGCGGCTGGCGGAGGTTTCGAGAATTCACGGGGAGATTTTGCGAATATTAAATTTGAATGAGAATTTAAACGGAAGCGAGAAGTCAAAAAGCCGCGAAACCGAATATAAAACCGACGTTTTTTCAAGCGGAAACACCGAAAAACCGCTGGTATTAAACGCCGAAAAAGAATGCGAAACCGACGTTTTTTCAAGCGGAAACACCGAAAAACAGGCGGCATTAAACGCCGAAAAAGAATGTAAAACCGACGTTTTTTCAAATAAACGTCTTGAAAAATCTGACTTCAAAGGCAAAAAAGTCCTCATAACGGCCGGCGCGACGAGGGAAAATATCGACGGCGTTCGGTTTATATCCAACCGCAGCAGCGGAAAAATGGGCGTTTCGCTTGCCTTTGCCGCCGCGAAAAGGGGTGCGGAAACCACTCTTATCGCGGCGTATATAAAAGAACCGCTTATAAATCCGCCTTTTAAGGTTGCCGAGGTCAAGACGACCGCCGAGATGTTCGACGCGGTTTTGTCGCGGATAAAAGACGCGGATATAATTATCAAAGCCGCCGCGCCCGCGGATTACAGGCTCAAAACCGAATTCAAAAACAAGGTGAAAAGTCAAACTCTGACCCTTGAATTTGAAAAAAATCCCGATATCGCCGCCGCCGTAGGCAAGGTAAAAACGTCCCGTCAGCGGCTGGTTATTTTCAACGCGGAGACGGAAAATTTACTCGAAAACGCCGTGAAAAAACTGAAAAGCAAAAACGCCGATATGGTCGTCGCGAACGACGTAACGAAGGAGGGCGCGGGCTTTGACACGGATACGAATATCGTAACGATTATCACGAAAGACGGAAAGGTGTACGACTGTCCGAAACTGCCCAAAGCCGAGGTCGCCGATATAATTTTGGACAGAATCGGCGAGATATTGTATAGCGGTTAAACTTTTGAGAGTGTTCACCTAAAGAGATACAACATTTGACTTTGCCATTTTTCAAAGACTTCAGGTTGCGTCAAGGCGCTCCACAACCTAATTGTCAAATCCACCATAGTGCGGCTTTTAG
>JAISNN010000010.1 GCA_031276195.1 Clostridiales bacterium | reverse complement strand
GAAATGTCGTTGGTTCGAGTCCAACAGGGGGAGCCAAACGAAAAGCCTGTTTTTAAACTAAAAACAGGCTTTTAAAATACAACGGATATATTTTAAACGGATATATTAAAACAAGATATATCTGAAAATGCGCGATAAATGCTGAAAAAATGATATTTCGGATAAGAAAAGAGGTCTAATTGTGCCGGGTGATTAATATAATTTAGTGTCTATTAAAAAAAACGGAGGCATATTTATATGAATTACGGGGATATCAAAAGGTTGGACACGATAGTTACGAAAAACGAATATTTTGAAAACAAAATCGGCGCGGCGGAATTTGGCGGCGTGGCTGACGCCGCGTCCGCGCCAGTCGAAAACGAAAAAAAATCTTCAAAAAAATTGTCCGTTCCGCGTCCGAACTTCGCTTTTTTGAAGGCTTTGAAGGCAAAATTCGACGTTTATGACGCGATTATGATACCCGTCGGGGCGGGGATTTTGGTCGCTTTCGTTATGCTGGTTTTGAAAATCATTTGAATTTAGGCGGGGCTGTTTTGGAATATGAAATCCGGAAAGAGTGTTATATAATTCATGCTTTGGAATGAGGGAAATGTTATATAATTCGTATTTTGGAATGGGGAAAAATGTTATATAATCCGTATTTTGAAATATGAAAATGTTGTATAATTTATGTTATATAATTCTAAAAAAACAAATACCGTAACGTAATTTAAAAAAATTCGGCGGCTTGCCGCGTTTTGTCTATGTATAATTTTAAGATTCACAAACTTTTTATATTGCTTGCCGCGTTTTTGATTTTTAAAGGGCAGGCAATATTTTTGGTCAATTCGACGCTGACCGTTCTGCTGCATGAAATGGCGCATGCCAGGGTCGCTTACGGGCGCGGCTACGTGATGAACCGGATCGTCCTGATGCCATACGGCGCGGTTTTGTACGGCGAGGAAAAAATGAAAAAAGAGGACGCCGTTGCGATCGCGCTCGCGGGTCCGCTCTTTAACGTCTTTATCGCCGTATTGCTGTTTGCGCTGTGGTGGCTTGTTCCGACGCTCTATGTTTTCACGGACTCTTTCGCCTACGCGAACCTCTCCGTCGCGTTTTTTAACCTCATACCCGTTTTCCCGCTCGACGGAAGCAGGGTCGTTCTCGCGCTGTCCGAAAATAAACCGAAAACCTTAAAAAAATTGAAGTTTTTCGGGGTTTTAGCGGCATTTTTGCTTTTCGCCTTTTTTATATATTCGGCGTTTTTTGAGATCAATATCACGGCGGGCGTTATGGCGGTATTCTTGTATTTCGGGGCGGTCTCGGGGACGCAAAAGGAAATGTATACCTATTTTTCCGATCTCGGCGCGGGCGTGAAAAATACGCTGAACGGCGTGGAAAAACGTTCGCTTTTCGTGTCTGAAAAAACGAGATTGGTCAAACTTATCAGAATGATGAACGAAAATACGCTGACGGATTTTACCGTCGTGAACGAAAAGTTTGAGAGCGCGGCGATGCTGACGGAAAGAGATTTGGAGGAAATCGCGATGACGAACGACGCGAACGCGGAAATCGGAGAGATTTTGAAAAAGCGTAACGGAATATCACGACGATGAACTATGCGAACGCGGGAATAAGAGAGATTTTGAAGAGGCGTAACGGAATATCACGACGATGAACGACGCGAACGCGGGAATAGGAGAGATTTTGAAAAAAAGATGAGGCAACAAAACGGCGCGTTACAGAAAGAGGGTGAAAACTTTTTTAAAGTTTTCACCCTCTTTGAGGCATAAAGCATAAAAAACGCTATTTCGGTTTTATTGTAGTATTAATCGAGCATTTCGTCAACCTTATCTTTCAGTTTTTTTTTGCCTTTTTGAATGAGAGATTCGGCTGATTTTTTTGAATTTGCGACGATTGTCGCCGCCGCCGCGCCGATTACCGCGCCGATTATGATATCTCTTTTTATCGCCATAATTTTTTATCCTCCGTTGTTTTTAGTATATAATTTAAGGAGAATAAAATACGGGGCTTATAATATTTACAATATTTTCCGAGTTTGGCGGTTTGTGGTTTGTGGTTGGCGGTTAGTGGTTAGTGGTTAGCGGTTGGCGGTTAGCGAATGTAGCATTAGCGGCTATGATTTAGTGATCGGCGGTTGTGGTAAGTGAACACTAACTAAAAATTTTTTTATTTAATTTCATTAAAATGCTTGACAGGGAATATGGGATTAATGTATTATATATATAATCTGATTATGTACTTTAATAAGTTAGTTATATAAACAAACATTATAGTTTGTAATTCAAAATGTATAATTCATATAAATAATGTATAAGACGCCGGCGGCAACGCTAAAACAAAGCAATTCGATATAAAATAATCTTAGAAACAAGGTAATTTGATATAAATAACAACGCTAAAACAAGTCAATTCAATATAAAACAACCATAAAAAGAAAGCAATTCAGCATAAAATAACCATAAAAACAAGGTAATTCAAAAAAATAACGCTAAAAGAGGTGATTTTTATATGAGCGGAAACAAACTTAAAGCCGAACTTTGGGACAATATGCAATATTATTTCAGAGAATACAACGACGCGTCGATGAGGTGTATTTTGTATTTTGACGGGATTTTGGATCTCGAAATTTTGAAACTGTCGATTAAATCCGTCGTCGAAAAATTCCCCATAATCAATTCGCGGTTCGTCGCGAGTCCGATAAAATCTTATTGGAAACTCTGCCCCGACTTCGATATCGCCGATTTTTTTACCTTTTCGGAGGTCGCCGCGGACGAATGGAAAACAACCGCGGAAAAATTCGCCCTCGTCGAGGTCAATCCCGTCAAACGCCCCCAGATGGCGGCGGCGGTTTTCCGCAAGGTCGAAAACGGAAAGGAATCGGATTGTTTTGCCGTGCGTTTTTCGCATATGGTCGCGGACGGGAGCGGTTTTAATCTCTTTTTGAAGTCATTGACGGACACCTATAACAACAAATTGAAAAATCCGCGGGCGGCTTGCCGTTTCGGAATGGGGAACAGGGATTATAAGCAGTTCTATCCTTATTTGTCGCACGACGAGAGGGAAAAAGCCAAAAAAATGACGGGATACCGCTATGAAAAAAACGAAAGGCTTCAACTCCCGCTGGAAACTTACCGGAAAAACGACGAAAGATTCGAGCGCAAACTGTTCAATTATAAGGTCGGGGGCTTCCACAAAATCAGGGCGTTTTGCAAGGAAAACGGCTTCACTTTTAACGACGTTATCCTGTCGGTATATTTGACGTCCGTTATGAAACGGCTCAAAATCGAAGAGGGGCAAACTCTCGCCGTCGATTGCATTCTCAACCTCAGGCGGTATATGGCGTCGGACGCGGAGATCGGGTTTTGCAACCTGGTCTCGAAAGTCAAGGTCGGAATCGGAAACGATCTCGGCGGTTCGCTTATCGACACTTGCAAGGCCGTTCACGCGTTTATGGAAAAATCAAAGGACAATTTGGGCGGTTTGGGCGGCTTGACGCTGTTGAATCTTATGGATAAGATTTTTCCGTTCGCGATCGGGAAGGTTTTGATCAAAATTTTCTATCAAAATCCGCTTATCGGACTGTCGAATATCGGCAAGGTCGACAAAAAAATCGTCGGTTTCGGGGGCTTAAACGTCGTCGATATAGTTATGACGGGAACGGTCAAGTATACGCCGTATATGCTGCTCTCGCTCATCACCTATGAGGACTCGATATATTTCGCGATCGCCGCCGCTTGCACGAAGGAGGACGGGGAACTTTTGAACGGACTCTTGACGGACGTGGGACGGGAGATAGAGAAGATTAGGGACGCGGAGATTTCATAGAGAAAAATTTACGGCCGGGTATTTTTTGCGAAATTTCAAAAAAAGGATTTGATTTATTTAGAATTATGAACGGTCGTGCATTTTGCGGGGGAATTTCAAAAAAATCAATTCGATTTATTTAGAATTATTTAGAATTGTAATTCGGTTTATTTTATACTAATTAAACTTTTAACCGCTATATTTAAAAATAAAGAAAAACGCGGAAAGCGGATTTTAACTGCCCGCGTTTTTTTATTGTATTTTATCGTATTTTAATTGTTTTTTGTCATATTTTATCGTATTTTAATCACTTTTAGTTGTGCTTTCATCATATTTTCATCGTGTTTTAATTATTTTCCGTCGCATTTTCATCATATTTTATCATATTTTATCATATCTTGCCGCATATTTTATCATATATTTTATCATATATTTTATTATATTTTATCGTATTTTTTTGCTTTAAATCATATATTTTTATATGGAAAATTTTTTGAAAAATGCGGCGATCGGAAATACAATATTAGAAAATTCAAAATATAAAAAAAGCGCGGCGGCGGAAAACGCGAACGAAAGCCCGGTTATCAATATCGCTTTGGCGGGAAATCCGAATTCGGGAAAGACGACGCTCTTTAACGCGCTGACGGGCGAAAGGCGGTATGTCGGAAACTGGGCGGGCGTTACGGTCGAGAGGCGAAGCGGAATTCCTAAGGGCTTCGAGGGCGTTGCGATCACCGATTTGCCCGGGCTTTATTCGCTCTATACCTATACGCCGGAGGAGGAAATTTCAAGAGATTTTATCTTTTCGCCCGAATGCGAAGTCGTCATAAACGTCGCGGACGGCGTGAATATCGAGCGGAATCTATACCTCACGCTGCAATTAATCGAGACGGGAAAACCCGTGGTTCTCGCCGTCAATATGTGCGACGTTTTGGAAAAGCGCGGAATCGTTTTGGACTATGAGCGGTTGTCGGACGAACTTTGCATACCCGTTATACCCGTGTCCGCGAGCAAGGGAACGGGGCTGAAAAGGCTTTTGAAAGCGGCGGTCGGTATGTCGGAAAAAGGAGCGGAAAGAGAAAAAAATTCAAATTTAAATACCGAAAAGAACGGAGAAAAAACCGTGGAAATTTTAATCCCGAACGGAGAGAAAAGGGGGAAAAAAACGGAGAAACAACCGCGGTACTATACCGCCGTTTTTGAGGAAATAATCGGGCGCGCCGAGAGAATTTTTGAGGAGCGAAATTTCGATTTTCCGCGATACAGAGCCGTGAAGTTTTTCGACACGGGCGATACGGGCGGCGCGGAACTTTCGGACTTAAAGCGTAAAGCGGAATACTATGAAAAGAAAACGGAACGGGAGATAGGTATAGCGGAGGAACTTTCGGACTTAAAGCGTAAAGCGGAATACTATGAAAAGAAAACGGGGCGGCCGATCGATACGGCGGCGGCGGATCAGAAATATCTATTCATCAAGGGGCTGCTCTCCCGCGCCGGGAAAAAAGACGAAACCGCAAAACAAAACGGCGCGCAACAAAAAATCGACGCGGTTTTGACGCATAAAATTTTTGCCGTGCCGATATTTTTCCTCATAATGTTCGCGGTTTTTTTTCTCGCGTTCGGGCCGCCCGGGCAGTCGATGAAAAGCGCGTTCGGCTATCTGTACGACAAATTTATCGTCGGGTTCGGCGGCGCGTCGCTGCAAAAAATAGGGGTCAGCCCGTGGCTCTACGGTCTTTTATGCGACGGAATTTTAAAGGGAGTCGGCTCGGTTTTGAGTTTTTTGCCGGAGATCGCCCTGCTTTTCACCGCCTTGTCGATTTTGGAGGACAGCGGCTATATGGCGCGCGCGGCGTTCGTATTCGACAGGATTTTTTATCGGTTCGGGCTTTCGGGCAAGTCGTTCATACCGATGCTTATGGGTTTCGGCTGCAACGTTCCGGCTATCACGGCGGCGCGAACGCTCGAAGACTCAAAGCAAAGACTGCTCACAATGTCGGTCATTCCGTTCATATCGTGCGGCGCGCGGCTGCCCGTGTACGCGGTTTTTGCCGCGGCTTTTTTCCCTAAAAGCGTTCCGGCGGTCATTTTTTCTCTCTACGTTTTGGGAATCGCGGTCGCGGCGGTCTCCGCGCTGATCCTAAAAAAGGCCGTAAAGGGCGGGGGCGGCGGCTTTATTATGGAACTTCCCGAATACCGCGCCCCGTCGATAAAAAATTTGAGCGTCAACACCCTCGAACGCTTAAAGGATTTCGTTTTGCGCGCGGGTACACTCATCGCGCTTTCTTGCGCCGCCGTCTGGTTTCTTCAAAATTTTACTCCGGAATTGCGCCCCGCCGCGGACGCGGAGGACAGTCTGCTCGCATACGTCGGGCGGAATTTCGCCTTTATTTTCCGTCCGTTGGGCTTCGGCGACTGGCGCGCCGCCACCGCGCTTTTGACGGGATTGACCGCAAAGGAGGCGGTGTTGGGAACGCTGGAAATTCTATTCGGTTTGTCGGGAAATCCCGCCGCTCTAAGCGCGGTTTTTTCGCCGGCGTCGGCATATTCGTTTATGGTTTTCACCCTCCTTTATACCCCTTGTATCGCCGCTCTCGCCGCATTAAAAAAGGAGATAAATTCGTTTAAATATTTTGCCGCCGTAACGGTATATCAACTGTCCGCGGCGTGGCTTACAGCCTTTGCGGCATATAGAATTTTTTTAGCGGTTTCATAGTATTCTATGTTCTTTTTCCGCGGTACTGTACCGCGTTTTTAAAAGATTTAAATATATGGAAAAAACGGATATTTTGAGGAGGGAAAATTGCAGAAATAAAGGATGCGAAAGGAAAATTTTAAGGGGATAAAATTGCGGGAATAAAGGACGCGGAGCGGACGTTTTAAGGAGGGAAGGTTGGAAAAATAAACGCGGAAACGATATGATAAAATGGTATTTTAAGCGCGGAATCCGCAAAAAAATAAACGAAAAAATAAACGAAAAAAACGGATAAAAAACGAGCGTAAAAACGGATGAAAAAACTGGTATTCCAAATATAAAAATTAAAAAACCGAGATGAATGTATACGCAAAAACGGGTGTTAAAAATATGAAAATAATAGATATAATTACAATTTCGGTGATAATATGTTCGGTCTTAACCGTCCGCTTTTTGACGGACAAAAAACGCCGCGAAGAAAAGACGAAAGCGCGCTGTAAAAATTGTCCTTACGGCGATAGTTGCCGTATGAGATAAAACGGATATAAACATCAATTTCGGCGATATATTTTGCCGCCGATAAGATTAAAAGGAATAAAAATACGTACTTTTGGCAAAACGGCTACGGTCTGCAACGGGGGGATATATGTACGTCGCCGCCGATAAAATTAAAAGGAACAAAAATACGTACTTTTGGCAAAACGGCTACGGTCTGCAACGGGGAGATATATGTACGTCGCCGCCGATAAAGTCCAAAAACGAGGTGTCCGCGGGGGCGGCGTAGTTTTTGTATCCGAACGGTTCGCAGACGTTCGGGTCGGGCGGTTCTATTTTTCTTGCGCGTCCGCAGATGCCGCGCCGAAAAATTCCGCCGAACGGAAGCGCGCTTGAATCCCGAACGGGTAAAAATCCGTTTGAATCCCGAACGTTAGAAAATCCGCCGAAATCCCGAAAAGGTGAAGGGCTGCCGAAACCGCGGACGGGCGCGTCCGCAAAAGCCGTACTTCGAGGTCCGAAAAGCGCGCCGTCCCGAAAGTAGCCGCCGCCGTTCCGATCGTAATCGCGGTCAAAATTCAGCTGAATCGGAATTTCGGCGCGAATCCTGTCGACCGTAAGATTTTCGGGGGAATTGCTCTTTATTTCGCGGCTTAAAGACAGTGTTATTTCGTTATTTTTTATACTCGGTCGAAACATTTTTACACCTCTCTTTCCGTATTATATGAAAACGGATTTAAAAAAGTTACGAAAACGGTATATTGTATAACGAAGCCGGTTATTTTTTTCGCGCAAGCGGGGAATGTCCGCATAAAATTCGAAATTAAAAAATATTGCAAAAAGAAACGGGACAAAAGAGCCGTTTATTTTTTTCGCGCAAGCGGGGAATGTACGTATAAAATTCGGGATTAAAAAATATTGCAAAAAGAAACGGGATAAAAAAGCCGTTTATTTTTTTCGCGCGGATAACGGTATATTCTATAAAAACCGTTGAAAAAAGGCGAGAAAAAGCCGTGAATTCCGCTTTTTTAAAAAGCACTCATTCTATGACGGGAGCGTATAATGCAGTATGGACTACAATTTTGTTATAGACATACGCGGAGACAAACGGTATGAATATCTCGCAAAACGCTTGTCGGGTTTAGGCTACGACGTTTTTTATTATGAAAATTTTACGGATAAGAGCGGAAACGCGGACTTGTCCGCCGTCAACGGAATAAATTCAAATCCGATAGAAAATTTTACGGATAAGGGCGGAATCGCGGATTTGTCCGCCGTCAACGGAATACGCGCAAATCCGTCGGGAAATTTTATAAACGCGGATTCGGATACCGTATATATATTTCCTCCGTCCGTCAGGATATCCCGGGACGCCGCCGAAAAGTTACGCGACGGCGCGACGCTCTTTGCCTTTGCCGAAAAAGCCGCCGCCGATACGCTTTTCAAAAAAAGAATAAGGCAAATCGACCTCTTTTCCGAGGAAAATTTCGCCTATAAAAACGCGATGATAACCGCGGACGGCGCGCTGATGCTCGCGGCGGAAAATACCGATATAGTTTTTTCCGATATGAATATCTTGATCGTCGGCTTCGGGAGAGTCGGAAAGTCGCTCGCAAGAATCTTTAAAATCCTCTCGAAAAGAGTGGACGTTCTGACCTTCGACAGGGGAGAATACGCCGCCGCGCCGCTTTTTTCGGACGGGAGGTACGGCTCGTTTGACGACGCGGAGTTCGGCGTTTACGACGTCGTAATCAATACCGTTCCGGCGCGGCTGATCAATAAACACATCGTCGCGAGGTTCAAAGAGGGAGTTTTTTTGTTGGAACTTGCGTCGGAGCCGGGCGGCTTTGACGGGGACGCGGTTAAAAAGAGCGGAATTAAGTTTTTGAACGCGTCGGGACTGCCCGCAAAGGTCGCGCCCGTTTCGGCGGGAAAAATCCTTTTGGAGGAAATCGCGGCGCATTTGGGAATCGCGGGGATTTAGCGGTCGGCGGTATTTGGGGGTTAGCGGAATATTTTAGCGGTCGGCGGTCGGTGTATATTAGCGGTCGGTGAAGGTTGTTATTAGTCGGCGTGTAGGGATTAGTAGCCGGTGTGTATTAGCGGTCAATTGTCGGTGATCGGTGGCGAAAGATGTTATTAAACAGCGGCAGGCGCTATATCGGCGGTTGGCGAAAGCGGTTATTTAAGAGTAGTATAAAACAATTTGGTTTCACGCTTAGACATTGCCGGCGTTTGAGAGTCGAGTAATTTAAGAGGAGTCTAAATCAATCTGAATCATCAAGCAATGCAGTATTTAGTTTGAGAGTCGAGTAATTTAAGAGGAGTCTAAAACAAACTGAATCATCAAGCAATGTAGTATTTAGTTTGAGAGTCGAGTAATTTAAGAGGAGTCTAAAACAAAGGAACGAACGATCTATGTTTGCTTATGGTTTAAGAGTTGAGTAATTAACGCGTAAATTATTAACGATCGCCGTTTAACCGCTAATCACTATCTAAATAAGCGCATCATCCGCCGATCCCCGATCGCCGACCGCTAAATTCAACCGCTAATCGGCATAAAATAAAGAACGTTTCAATCAACGCTCCATTACAGTCTAAGAGTTGAGTAATTCAAAAGAAATAAAAAATACGGTTGATTTATTGATATTTACCTCTCGGTGTGTGAAAAATGTAATCAACTATATAAGGAATGCAAAAAAATGAAAAAATTAGGGTTCGCCGTCACGGGGTCATTCTGCACCTTTAAAAGCGTTTTGACGGAAATAGAAAAATTGGCGGAGGAGTTTGACATTACGCCCGTTTTGTCGTACAACGCCGCGAATATAGATACGAGATTCTTCGAGGCTAAGGTCTTTAAGTCCGAAATAGAAAGAATTACGGGAAAAAAAATTATAGAAACTATCGCCGCCGCCGAACCGATCGGTCCGAGAAAATTGATAGACGCGCTCGTCGTCGCGCCGTGTACGGGCAATACCGCCGCGAAACTCGCCAACGGTATAACCGATACGCCCGTAACGCTCGCCGCAAAAGCGCACCTAAGAAATAACAGACCGCTCATAATCGCAATCTCCACAAACGACGGATTGAGCGGAAACGCGAAAAATATCGGCGCGCTGATGAATATGAAAAATGTGTATTTCACGCCCTTCGGACAGGACGATTGCTTCAATAAAGCGAATTCACTCGTCGCCGACTTCTCGAAAATTAAGGAAACCGTGGAAGCCGCTTTCGAAGGAAAACAATTGCAGCCCGTGCTGTGCCGCGGGATGAGAAAAGAATAACGGGGGATTTCAATCCGCGCGGCGTTGAGAAAAAGAATAACGACGGATTTTAATCTTTACGATGTTGAGAAAAGAATAACCGCGGTTTTTAATCCGTATGATTTGCGGATTGAAAGTTTAACAAGCACAAATATTGCATAAATAAGTTGTATCGCGGCATGGAAAAGAATCATTGCGGATTTTAATCTTTACGATGTTGAGAAAAGAATAACGGCGTATTTTAATTTGTTCGGTGTCGAGGAAAGAGTAACGGGGGATTTCAATCTGCACGGCGTTAAGAAAAAGAATAATTGCGGTTTTCAATCCGCGCGGCGTTAAGAAAAAGAGTAACGGCGTGTTTTAATTTGTTCGGTGTCGAGGAAAGAGTAACGGGGGATTTTAATCCGCGCGGCGTTGAGAAAAAGAGTAACGGCGGTTTTCAATCCGCGCGGCGTTGAGAAAAAGAATAACGACGGATTTTAATCCTTACGATGTTTGGAAGAGAATAACGGCATATTTCAAGCATTAAGATGCGCGGATTAAAAGTTTAACGAACATAAAAACATTGTATAATCAAGTTAAGCCGCGCCGCGAAATGCGGCGAACGGAAAGACGGCAAAAAAACGGGCACGAAGCACACTATTTTGTCGGCGGCGACCGCCGCGACTGCGACGGCGAGAAATAAATTTAAAAGAATTTAAATAAAAGCATTGCAAATTATTATAAAATGAATTATAATAATAAAGTAATAGATATCCTTAGAAGAAATAAATTACCTTGCGTCCGCATGAAAACTTTCAAATTTGAGGTTTGAGAGTTGAGTAATTTA